>JAFMDM010000082.1 GCA_017857195.1 Methanobacteriota archaeon | reverse complement strand
GCTCATGGCCCATTTAGGCGACAACGGAGAGGTGCCGGCATCCCTGGATACGGGGATAATGAAGTTTAACCTGGATACCTATGCTTACGTTTGGCCTCGTGACGCCACTCTGTCGATGATGGTCTTGGATCAGTTGGGCTATCATAGTATAACAAAGAAGTACTACAAATACATGTTTTCATTACTCACAGACAAGGGATACTTCTTCCAAAAATATAACCCAGATGGCACGCAGGGGAGTACTTGGCACCCATGGACGGTAATCAGCGACACGGCCAGAAACATTCAGGAGGACGAGACCGCAGTCCTCATCTTTGGGTTCTGGAAGTACTTCCAGACTTCCAAAGATTACGATCTGCTCAAGGCCGTCTACGACAAAGTTAGGCAGGCCATGGATTTTATGACATGGTTCAGGGACTCGAAGTTGAAACTCCCGCTCTCCTCCTTCGATCTTTGGGAGGAGAGGCTTGGAACTCACGCTTATACTTCCGCAGCAGTATATGGGGGAATGATAGGTGCCTCAAAATTAGCTGGAATGCTTGGAGACGATAATAGCAGGGAGGAGTGGGAAGAGGCAGCGGAGGAAGTGAGACAGGGGATGGTGGACTACATGTTCGATAGGGAAAGAGGCGTCTTCTTCAGGACGATTAAGTTAAGCGGAGATGGAAAAATATTAGAAGTGGATAGAACCGTCGACTCCTCCTTGTTGGGAATGTTGCTATTTGACGCCTTCAGAGCAGACGAACCTATAATGGAGAGCACAGCCAAGGTGGTGGAAAGGACTTTAAGCGTTAGGGGAGGACTCGCCCGTTATGAGAACGATTACTATCAAAGGGTTGAGGGCAATTACAGTGGGATTCATGGAAATCCTTGGATCATATCAACCATGTGGCTGGCACAATACTACGGTATGAAAGGCGATATTAACAAGGCCGCTCAACTACTTTCCTGGGCCGAGGGGGTGGCAACGCCCACTTATCTTCTCCCAGAACAGGTTAGCCCCTTTGACGGTTCTCACTTATCTGTCACTCCCCTACTGTGGAGCCACGCAGAGTACGTGAGGGCCTACCTCATCGTTAATTCGTGAACAGGTTTTTTACCGTTCAGATAAATCCTCTATTATGGTGAGCGAAGGACGTAAACTAACCAGTGGAGGAATAAAGGAATTAGACTCCTCATCGTTCAAGGAGTTCATCAGATCAAACAAATTAGCAGTAATTGACTTCTGGGCCGAGTGGTGTGCCCCGTGTTTCATTCTTTCTCCAGTGCTTGAGGAACTCTCTGAGGAGTATAAGGAGATAGCGTTCGGTAAGCTTAACGTCGATGAGAACAAAGACATCGCCTCTGAATATGGAATAATGAGCCTTCCGACCGTACTCTTCTTTAAGGATGGAGAGGTTGTCGATGAAGTAGTTGGGGCTGTACCTCGTCCCATAGTGGAAGTGAGACTTAAGGCACTATTGGAGTGACTTCCGCATCATTACAAAATTTTTCCGCTCAAATTAGATCTAATTTAAGTACTTTCGGTAGCACTCCCCTCTCCTCTGCTAAGGAGTAGAAGAACCTTAACCCCTTTTCCGCCTGATCCCTACTTACGTTGTACTCAGCTATGTCCGCATTAATTGTGGCCCTTACCACCTCCTCCTCCAATGGGGACCCTTGAGCCTCCGTCATTATCTTCACATCAATTGGTATAATAGTGTCTATGTTCTTCTCAGCCCATTTCTTACTCTTCTCGTATGCGTCCTTGAAGCTCTGTACGGCCTCTCTACTCAATTCCTTACTGACCACCACAGTACCCATGGGCATGGGCAGATTACCTGAGATCTCCTTCCACATGTCCCACATACTGGTCACTCTGTGTACTTGCTTTCCAAGCTTCTTCAGGGCATACATCATTTTGGTTTCATGTACAGCCACCAGAAGTTCACCCTTATCACCTAGTGCTTTAGCTTCCTCGAGAACCCTGGGAATCACCACCAATTTGCCATACTTTCCTATAAGTAATCTGAAGAGCGTGAAGGCTGTGGTCTGGGTCCCGTGAACTATGAGAGTTGATTTCCTGGCTTCCCCTATTTCCATGGGTTTGGAGGAGAGTAGGGGCATCCCTGTGATTCCATCAACAGCTGAGGCCATGGCAGAGGACAGAATGTAGTAGTCGCCTTGAATGAATGGATAGAGGGCCGCCGAGGGAACAGAAACATCTACCTCCTTTCTTATCACGGAGTCGTTAACCGACTGAACTGTGGGAATGATGGTGAACTCCAAGTTCACTCCCTCAGGCTTCACGTATCCCTCCATTAAGGGTATGAAAGGGTATAGGTCTCCTGAATCTGCCAAAGCTCCTACTCTTATGGTTGTCATAAATGTTCTACTCACATCGGCAAAAATAACTTTGTTCTAACGTTTCAATTCTGGAGTTTATTGACACCTATTGTGTTTATGTGTCAGCTATGTTGAGTCCCTTTTTCATCCTATTCTGTGTTGGAATCCTTTTGATTCGACCTCTGTGTTTGGGAAGTCTAATGCGTAGTACTCCTTTCTGAACCGTAAGACTAATAAATGTGTCAGCAGACACAAATAGCGTGGCAACTGTAAAATTCAAGTATAAAGGAGAAACCAAACAAGTAGATATATCCAAGGTGAAGAAGGTCTGGAAAGTAGGAAAAATGATCTCCTTCACCTACGACGACAACGGCAAAACGGGAAGGGGTGCAGTTTCGGAGAAGGATGCCCCAGCCGAGCTAAAGAATAAGGTAGGGAAATAATCTACAACTTTTTTCTTTCTTTTGTGACCCTTCAGAAAAGTTATTTTATCTCCCTAAGGGATGTATGCCTGTGACTCTATGAGGAGAAATATTGTAATAGCTGGTGCCGTAATACTCGCCATTGGGGTAATCCTCTTTCTTGTTGTGGGGCCGATTCTGGCTGTTCCAACCCTAAACAAAATAGGTCAAGAGAACATAACTCACCCATCAACTTTAGCCACGTTAAGTCAAGGTCAAGCCTTAAACTTTGGCCCATATAAGACAGGTCAGGTGGTGCTCTTCAGTTTCAATGATTCTGCCAATGTACCTCTCAGCGTCACAGTGGACTCAGGGGAAGTACAGGTCAGGGAAACTAACGGGATTTATGTGGCCGTAGCTATACCTACAGGCTCCCCTGGAGAAGTTCACTTGATAAACAATTATACCCAACCGTTAACTGTGTATTATTCACAACCAACAACACTTAACTCGTTAAGCGGTTTATTGGGGGGAGTGCTAGGGGTTTTGCTTGGTATAGTGCTTATCATTGTTGGTGTCATTGTAATAGTGATTGGACTAATATTGCGGCCTAAGACTTAAATAGCGACCTAATCATCCCCTTTCATTGACACTCAAGATAGGTGTGGCTGCGAGTAGTACGTTCAGTAAGCCGGAGACTGCCAAGCGATTTGTATCCGTTCTGCCTTTTTCCACTACCCTTTTTCTAGGAGGCTATTGGGGTCTCATGGCCGACGTTGCTGATAGCGCATGGGAGAGGGGACTCAATGTTGTCTTCATACTCCCATACGGAGCGGAAGATGTCCCAAATAGGAGAGGTTTCATCCCAGTTAAGACGGAGATGGAGCCCAGGGCTCGAAGTGCCATCATATGTTCCTCCTCTGACGTATTGGTCAGTTTGGGTGGGGAGTCTGGCACCATGATCGAGATACTCATGGCCTACGGAATGGGAAAGCCTGTGGTGGTCCTCAAGGGCACAGGGATGTCCACTGATAGGTTAGCTGAGGGATTAGGTGAGAAATTGGACTATCGCAACTCATCTATAGTAAAATATGTGGAGTCCCCCGAGGTGGCGGGACTGGAGGCAATAAGGTTGGCCTCAGGACTCACGCAGAGACCTCTCAAGTCTATTTAATCCCTCCTGGACCTCCTCGCTTCCAATGATCAGGGGAGGTCTGAAGCGTATTCCCTTCTCTCCACAGGGTAAGGCGATCATACCGTTCTTGTATAATTTACTTAACGTCATATCCCTTTTCCTGGAATCTGGTAGGTCTACAGCTATCATAAGTCCCCTTCCCCTAACGTTACTTAGCTCGTATCTCTCAGAAAGCTCCATGAGACCTCTTATTATTTCCTGACCTCTCCTCACCGCATTGTCCAGGAGTTTATCGTTGTCTATCACTTCAATTATTTTTGTGGCCACCACCATGTCCGCCAAGTTTCCTCCCCACGTTGAGCTTATCCTGGACGGAACCTTGAACACGTTCTCTTCCACTTCGTCCACCCTAGGACCCACCATTATACCCGATATTCTGGTCTTCTTACCGAATACCATCACGTCAGGCTCAACATCGAAGTACTCATGTGCCCACCACTTGCCTGTTATTCCCATCCCGCTCTGAACCTCGTCAACTATGAACATGATATCGTACCTTTCCGTAAGCTCTCTAACTGCCCTGATGTATTCTCCTCTGAAGTGGTTGTCTCCTCCCTCTCCCTGTATGGGCTCCATTATGAATGCCGCTACGTCGCCATCGTTTTCTTTTATAGCCTTCTCCGCCTCTGCTAGACTCTGTCTCTCCAACTCCTCAACTCTCTTTAAGTTCTCCCCCTCAAGGGGAAAGGTTATCTTGGGATTTGTAATCCTTGGCCAATTAAACTTAGGGAAGTACATGGTTTTTCTCTTATCGAATGTGTTGGTCATGCTTAGCGTGTATCCTGACCTCCCGTGGAAGGATTCTCTGAGGTGAATAACCTTATATCCCATCTCCTTTCCTCTCTCCTTAAGGTTCTTTCTTACCTTCCAATCGAATGCGACCTTCAGTGCGTTCTCCACACCGAGTGCTCCTCCCTCTATAAAGAAGAAGTACTTGAAGTATGGGGGAGTTGCGACCTTAGACAGGGTGTCAACGAATTCAGCGTATTCCTCTGTGTAGACGTCACAATTGGATGGCCTGTTTACGGCAGCCCTTAAAAGTTTCCTTTGGAATTCAGGTTCCTCCATGCTTGGATGGTTCATACCAAGGGCGGAAGTTGCGAAGAAGCCAAAGAAATCCAGCAACCATCTGTCGAATCTAGAATCGTAAAGCCACATTCCCTTAGACCTTCGTAGATCTAGTACCATGTCCATTCCCTCAAGAAGTATCCTCTTACCCAACACCTCATGCACTTTTTCTGGGTTAATCATAAATCAGTTAGAGATGCATGAAATAAAAATCTGTGTAGGATCCATCCAAGGATAGTCCAACGCCGGAAGGTTCGAAATTCGGAACGTACTGTTGGTCATCCTCAGGATTCCAGAGATCCTAGCATAAGGATTTTTGCCCGTGTTCAAGATTGTTATCAATGATTTACAAGCCCTTTGGTCGGCATGAAGTCAACGTCTCATCGGTAGGAATGGGCACTTACTATGATCCCCTATGGATTGTCACCTCCAGGATTGGGTTAGGAAGAGGTTGGGCGGAGAAATTGAGGGCATTAAGGGAGGGACTGCAGGGAGGGATGAACCTTATAGATACGGCTGAAATCTACGGATCTGAACCTCTGGTGAGGGAGGCAATAAAGGATTATCCGAGGGATCAATTGTTCATTGCCACCAAGGTGTGGTCCAATCATTTACGCAGAGAGGCCTTGATCAGGGCATTAGAGGGCAGTCTCAGAAGACTGGGTTTAAGTTACGTTGATCTCTATCAAGTCCATTTCCCAAATCCAAGGGTTCCCATCTCCGAGACAATGGGTGCCATGGAGGAGATGGTGGAGAAGGGTAAGATCAGGTTCATAGGAATAAGCAACTTCTCCCTTAAACAGACTGAGGAGGCTGTTCATTCCCTGAAGAAGTATGAGCTAGCTTCAATTCAGATCAACTACAGTCTATCTCACAGGGAACCTGAGAGGGACCTAATCCCTTACTGTCAGAGGGAAGGAATAGCGGTACTGGCATACTACCCCTTGGCCCATGGTAAACTTTCCTTAATGGGTGAGAAGCTAAAGCCTCTCACTGAAAAATACGGTAAAACCCCTTCGCAGTTAGCATTAAACTGGCTTGCCTCCAAACCCAACGTTTTTCCAATACCCAGAGCTTCAAGGAGCGAACATGTGAGGGAGAACCTGGGGGCGGTTGGATGGGAGATGAGCGATCAGGATAGGAAGGAACTTGAGAAGATCACTGGGGACGGTGGTTGAGATTAGGCTGGGGTTAATGGAGCTAGTCTCTCTGTTAAACTGGAGGGCCAACGGTAACTTGGGGTCAAAGGCCAGAATAGTTGCCCCGTTGGTCATCAGGTACATGGGGAAAGATCCATCGTTATTAACGGAGAGAGGGGACAATCTACCACCAAACGTAATGTGGGAATCCCTTTCGTCATGGGATAAAGCCGTAATAGATGCGCTTGTCGAGTTGGCCTCCCAACTCTCTCCTGAGGAACTGCAGGCATATATGGCACTACAGGGGTTTGAGACTGATTTACCAATCTCAAGGGTCAAAGAATTATTGAAACATATCAAAGAGAGGGGAGTTATTGAGTAGAATTGGCCCCCTCAGACCTGGGGAAATAATCTTATCTTTCTCTCACTTAACGGAGGGAAGGGTGGTGAGAAGGCAGAGCAGGTTCCTGGTGTTAGCTGAATTAAACGAACAACTTCTTCCGGTTCATCTCCATGACCCAGGCAGACTTACAGAGCTAATACGTCCAGGTGCCAGGATTCTAATTAGGCCATCAGTAGGGAGGAAGACGTCGTTCTCTGTTACAGCTGCTTGGGATGGATTGTGGGGTGTTCCTTGACAGTAGGTTTCACTCTCAGTTCGCCTCAAATTTTTTGCCCAAAGGGGGCCCAGAGGGAGGTGAGGGTGGGGGAGAGTAGATTAGATTTCTTGGTGGGTCAAACTTATGTGGAAGTGAAAGGCTGCACTTTGGTCAAGGGAGAGAGGGCACTCTTTCCTGACGCACCTACATCAAGGGGAACACGACATCTGCGTACCTTAAGGGAGCTTCTATCTAAAGGTTTTCAAGGCCTCTTGGAGGTGTTAGTCTTGAGGCCCGATGCTCAATGCTTTGCTCCCAACCAGGAGACGGACCCGATCTTCGCAGATCAGTTTTGGGCCGCCATGGGTGAAGGTATGGAGGTCAAGGCTCATAGTTTCTCCTTCGATGACGGAAGATTAATTTACATGAATGGGGGTTGGGCGGAAAGCTCCGCCTCTCGAGGAGTGATATAGCCCCCTTATACTTAAATATCAATTTTGTAAAAC
>JAFMDM010000081.1 GCA_017857195.1 Methanobacteriota archaeon | reverse complement strand
ACCCACCGCCCACCTTAAATATTATACAAGCAAGTGAAATTGTGGGACACACTCTCGATTTCAGAGTATTTTTAAAGAGAGTTCAAAGCCGCAGTGGAAGTCACCGCCAGGAGGAAGCACCCTCAGACCAATGCCGTTATTATAGGCGTCTGGAGCTCCCGTCATTGGCTCAACTGCGACCGAATTCTTGGCGTGGACTCCATTATAGACTTGGAAGAAATCCATGTTTTCTCTTGAGATTGAAATTGAGAATTTCTCGCCAGTTAATGTTAGCAACCCTCCTCCTAGGAAACAATCGTCAAATGAGAAGTTCCACGGTGTCTGCAGGGAATTGAAGTCGAAGTCAACGTAGGTTCCATCTGGAAAATGTGAATTAGTGTTCAATCTCTTTACCGGTTGATCGTGGAATAATTTCCATCTGGCTCCAACATTGAAGTAAGGATGGAACCCAACCACCAACGGACCATCGTATTCTCCTTTGTTATGCGAAGAAAGTGAGACGTGGAGCTCCCGTTTCCTTAGAGTATATGTTACTTGTGCCTCCAGAACGGTGGGATAGGATGGATTAGAAAGCTCCAAACTTAGAGTTGCTGAGAAACCGCTCACCCTCTCCACATTCCACTCTCTGCCTAAAACCAATCCATGAATGGCATGACCTTCCTTATTGGTTGGTAAGTTGAACTTCCTTCCCTGAAATTCGTATTTACCATTCCTAATCCTGTTGGCGAAAGGGAAGAGCACTGCGCTACCGCCGTGGGTTGGCATCCCGTCCTCAGGAGGAGGGATCACCACTATTTCATTTAATCGAAGTTGCCGAAGATATGCCCCTGTTGACTCAACTAAGGCCTCGCTTTCTCCATCTGTAAGATGGATTAACTGCGTCGAGGTCTCTCACTTCCTTGCTCTACTCATAATGGATGCTAGCCTTTGTGCCGACATTATGTCTCCAGATACCTTGAGTTTACCTTGGAAGAACGCGGACACGGCGTCAACCTTCCCGGAAACTATTCCCTCCATGACCTCCTCGCTCCCACTCAAGGTGGCAGAAGGATTTGGATGTTGTCCCTTTGATATTGAAATTGAACCATCTTGATTGAAAGAAACATAGAACTTATCAACGCCTGTGTCAAATTGGAACACCTTACCAAATCCCTTCAACTCCCCCTTAACGGCCGGATCCGAATTTACTAGCTCCACAACCCTACTAAGGGTATCGTATACTCCCATGATAGACATCTAAAGTCCGTTTTAAAAAGGTCTTCGTTAATGTCTTCGTTAATAGATGAAGAGGAACCCGCTATCTTGCTAACGAGAAGATGGCGAGAAACCCTCAACTTTTATAAGCCTCAGACAGATCCTACCTTGCGGCCGTCGTCTAGCCTGGATTAGGACGCCTGCCTGCCACGCAGGAGGTCCCGGGTTCAAATCCCGGCGGTCGCATTCACAATTCTCAACCTAAGGCCAATATGGTAGGCACAATGTCCTTCTCCAAGGGGAAAGTGTATTTCACGGTTTGGAACGAGCTCCTCATCTCGAGGACCTTTCGTCTAATATCCGAGACATCCTGACCATCAATTAGGAGCTTTCTGAAGAGCACGGCTATCTCCTGCATATCGGATTCGTTCATACCATATCTGGTCATCTCCTGCACCCCCAGCCTAAGGCCGCTGGGATCGCTCACCCTCTCCGGTGGATCGTCGGGGAGAAGGTTCTTGTTTACTATTATATTTGCCTCCTCCAGCACCTTAGCACACTTGGCTCCACCCCCCTGTTTACTCACGTCCACCGCAACTTGGTGGCTTGTGGTATAGCCCTGGTTTTCCCCAACCACCTTGAATCCTTGGGCCACAAGGGCTGACGCCAGGGCCTTGGCGTTCTTAACGACCTGTGAGGCATACTCCCCTCCAAATTCCATCATCTCAAGGGCAGTAACTGCTGTGGATGGAAGTCTGTGCAAGTGATGATTACTGAGAAACCAGGGAAAGATGTTATGGGAAACTGGTTTATATGCGCTTTCATCGTTGGTGAAAATAGCACCCCCTTGAGGACCCGGGAAAGTCTTGTGAGTTGATGCTGTTATAAAGTCTGCTCCCTCCTCCAGAGGATTCCTCCAGACCCCACCTACGATCAGCCCATACACGTGGGCGGCATCATAAACTAATCTGGCCCCCACCGAATGGGCTATCTCAGCTATCTCCCTTGTAGGATGAGGAAAAAGATAGAGACTCCCTCCTAGCACGGCAAACTTGGGCCTAACCCTCTCTATGACCTTTCTGGCTCCATCTACATCAACGTTCATCCTCTCCCTATCGTATGGCAGTTCAACCTGCTTAATCCCCAGGGCTCCCAGGGTACCGAATTTGGTGTGACTAACGTGGGCTCCGGCCTGAACAGGGGCAATGGTTGCCTCGTCTCCTGGTTGAGCTAGAACTCTAAATACGGCGGCGTTCGCAATGGTTCCGCTTATGGGCCTAACATCACAATATTTTGAGGAGGTGATTCTATTCATTAGCTCCATGGTCAATGTCTCTATCTCATCGACGTACTTTGTGCCTTGATAATACCTCTTATAGGGCCTACCCTCAGCATACCTGGACATTAGGTCAGTACCATAAACGGCCTCAGCCAAAGGGCTCATCACGTTCTCCGAGGCAATTAGGTTCAGCGACTCTGTCCTTCTCCACTTGTGATGGGTCTTGGTTAACTGAATTATCCTCTCCAACTCCTTGGGAAGCACGGGACTCAATTGTCACCCAAGTATTAATCCCTATCACTTCGAATTTCTGCCCAACTTTCTATGGGCACGTCCTAACTCCCTAGTGCTGAGGGCGGCCAAAAGGTTCAGCTCCCCAGCCAAGACCGCTGCGGCAGTAACCTCAGCTAGCTTCTTGGCGTTGGAGCCTGGGGGATTGCCGCCTCCCTGAACTCCAATTATGGATAGTACCTCCCTCTGCGTGGGCAATCCGGTTCCTCCTCCCACGGTGCCCACCTCGAGAGAAGGAAGGGTTACAGATATGTAGAGGTCCTTTCCCCTTACCTCAGTCCACGTATAACCCATGCTGCTCTCCACAACCTGTGCCATATCCTGTCCCGTAGCCAAGAAAAGCGCTGCTATAACGTTTGCAAAGTGAGCGTTAAATTGGGTGGAGCCAGCACGTGCGCTCCCCAAAAAGTTCTTTCTGAGGTTAACGTCATTTATGGATTCGGCGTCAGTTCTAAGAACCGTCCTCAGGACTTCCTCTTTCACCAATGCCTCGGCCACAACTGTCTTCCCCCTTCCCAAGAGTGAGTTAACTGCGGACTGTTTTTTGTCGCTGCACATGTTGCCGCTTACCGCCACACATTTTGCGGAGGGGTACATTTCCTCTATGAGCTGACACACTTTCTCCGATGCTAAAGTAACCATGTTCATACCCATGGCGTCCCCGCTCTCCATTCCTATTCTCAACCACACGTTGTTGCCCAAGACGAATGTCTCTAAGTCCTTGAGCTTGCCAAACGATGTAGTTGAGTTAGCCTCCTCCCTGATCCTTTCTTCGTTTGCGTGAATCCACTGGAGAAATTCCTCAACTTCCTCAACTGAGCTAAGTCTAAACAGCGGTGCCCTAGTCATCCTATCCTCCAATATCCTGACCTTAACTCCGCCGCTTAGGCTCAAGGCCTTGGCTCCTCTGTTGACGCTGGCGATCAATGCACCCTCAGTGGTGGAAAGTGGTACGTAGAAGTCTCCTCTCGCCCATCTACCAGAGATCCTAAGTGGACCAGCCACTCCCACTGGTACCTGTACTGCACCTATCACGTTCTCAGCGTTCCTGTTCTTTATTTCTTCGTAGTCAATTATTGTGGAGCCTATGGAGGCTAAGGTGGTACCAGTTAACCTTTCCAGTGCCAGCCTCCTAACTAATGTGGAGAGATTGCCGTTCATGAGCTGATCCAGCTCATGAAACTGTATTTCCCCATTAATTACCCTATCAACCAATCTATCTATTTCAGCTTCCATCTCTCACAGGCCTGAACTTGAGGGCGTAATATATTATTCCGTGGTAGGAGTCGGTCGATACTCTCCTTAGGACGGCTGTGACTCTCTGCCCCTCATATACCTCCTCAGGTTCGGCGTCTGTGAGGAGCCCCAGAATCTTTGGTCCCTCCTCTAACTCTATTAAGGCAACTATCTGGGGAGCCTGTCTCTCAAATCCCTCTCTGTACTGGTAATTCACAGTGTAGGAAACTATCCTTCCATTTCCCCTCAACTCCACTGGCTCCACATTCCTCCCTCTGCATCTTGAGCAGATTGGTTGATAGGGGAATGTTACGTTGCCACAGGCCTTACACGTGGAGGCCTTCATCCTGTAGTTTACTTGTCTATTCCTCCAAACTCTGGGAACTGGGATCCTCAATCACATCACCCTTAACAAGGCTGAGAAGGACGTTTCGCCAAGATCGCTCATCCCTTGAACTAACGCAACCTCAGCGTTCTCTACCCTCTTCCCAGGGAAAGTGCCTGTTAGGTGTTGATAGGCCTCCGCCAATTGATATATGCCTGTGGCTCCTCCAGGGTACCCCCTAGCCTTCAGCCCGCCACCCACGTTCACTGGGACGTGCTGGAGTATCTCCAAGCCCCTTCCAGGTGGAGTGAGTCCAGTTTCCTCCAATATCATTGAGGCCATCACACTATAGGAGTCGTGTATTTCAAAGAGGTCAACATCACTCATGGATAGTCCGGCTTGACTCAGGCTTGATCTCATTGAGTTCCCGACTGAGAGGAGACGTGGTTCATAATCCCCCCTGACAACGGATGAAGACACGGACACCACTTCCACCCTGGCGTCGTTCTTAGGAGTGGCTTCCTCACTACTCAAAAGTACGGCGGCCGCACC
This sequence comes from Methanobacteriota archaeon, assembly GCA_017857195.1. Classification (GTDB taxonomy): domain Archaea; phylum Thermoproteota; class Thermoprotei_A; order Sulfolobales; family Sulfolobaceae; genus Sulfodiicoccus. Next base: position 2,429 of record JAFMDM010000081.1, on the reverse strand, counting down.
GTCCGCACGTGGGGCTATGTCGAACAGCCTCAATGGGTCAGAGACTACCTGAGCGGATTTTATAGCGTCCATTGTAACCTTAAAGTCCAGGTAGGCATACGGATTTCCTTTAGCGTTATCATGCATTACAATGGGCCAGGAGGCATAGTATTCGTAGTCTAGGCCGTGGGCCTTCATATGCTCCCTCATCAGTATGGCGGCAACTGAGTGGTTAGTTAGGCCTACTCCGTGTGAGTAGACCTCGTCCAAGTTTTGGGCCACTATATCGTTCAGTCTCCTGGACGGAAATTCACTCTGTTTTTCCAATCCGAGGAGGAGTACGTTTTTGGCAAGGCCAGACTTCACAAGCGAGAACCCAACGGCAAGGGCTGCAAGCCCGCTTGCGTCCCCCTCCTCAACCCTAAGTCCCAAAACATTATCTCCCATACCCATCTCCTGAATTACCTTTGAAGCCAGAAGCACTTGATCGCTCGTCTTCTCGGGGTATGCGCTGGCCACTACTACCGCGTCAGTCTGAAAGGACATCGAGGATTCCAACGATGAGAAAACCTCGTTCACCAGATCTATGAAACCCATGTTGTAATGCCTGCCCACCTTAAACATGGAGGCCCCAGTGAGGAAAACCCTCACCATTACTCGTACACCTTTATCTTATTTGTGTATTTAGCATATTTCGCATATGTTACATATTTCTTGTTTTCAATATAGTACTCCACTGTGGGCGCCAACTTCTGTCTTTCCAATATCTTATCGGTTGTCACAATGCTGTAAGCATCGCTACCTGCCCCACTGCCGAAAGGTGCAACCAATATTCTCTGATCCGCTTTGGCCACGTCAAGCACCTTCGCAAGTCCCAAGAGTGCCGACGCGTTATATGGATTTCCTATATAAGGAGAGACCATACCCAGCTTAACCTTCTCCATGGGGAATCCAAGTTTCCTGGCCACCTGAACTGGAAACTTTCCGTTAGGCTGATGGAAAACGGCGTAATCGAAGTCACTTACCCTAAGACCAGAGGATGAGAGAAGGGAATTGACGGAGGATATGATGTGATGGAAGTAGGCCGGTTCCCCTGTAAATCCTTCCCCATGCACAGGATAGGGCTGCCCATCCCTACGCCAGAAGTCAGGTGTGTCGGAAGTGTAGGAAGAGGATGCCTCGATCACTGCTGAGGACTCCTTATCGGGTCCAACCACATAACTTACGGCTGCGGCCGCCGAACTGAGCTCCAGCACGTCTCCAGGATTTGATTGCGCAACATCGGACCCAACAACCAGTGCATACTTTGAGCTACCAGAAGCAACCGAACCAGCGGCCAGTCTAAGGCCAACTGAGGCTGCCCTACAGGCGAACTCCATGTCCGTAGCAAGGGTATTATTACTTATGCCAAGGGCGTCAATTAGTATCGTAGAGGTGGGCTTAACAGCATACACCTTCGATTCAGAACCGAAAAGAACTGTATCTATTTCCTTAGGGCTTACGTCAGCCCTCTTCAACGCGTTTACAGAGGCCTCCCAAGCCATGGTAGTGGAATCTTCGTCCGGCCCTGGAACGGACTTTTCACTTAAACCTAGAGAACTTATTACTGAAAGATCATATCCCCACATATCAACTATTTCCTCTAGCTTTATTCTATACCTAGGGACGTAGGCGCCCCAGCCCACTATTCCTGACTTCAAATTCTCAGCTGACCCCAATACAAATGAAGGTTTAAATCGCTTTTGCAGTTGTCGGATAGTGAGTTAGACAGTTGTCGAAAAGCTTGAAAAAATATAACTATCTTAATAATAATGATAATAAATAGGAAAGAAAAGGTGGACGTATGGGAGAGCCCTTAGCTGCTCCTGTCTGCATAGAAACTCTGATATCTCTTTGGAGAGAGCTTAGATACCACGTAGTCGAAGGCTAATTTGGGTTCACTCTCAACGCCGCAGGTGTAGACGTCCAATGTAGCATATTTGTACTCCCTCCAGGTGTGAAGGGCGATATGGCTCTCTTCAATCAGAGCTATTACAGATACGCCCCCCTTAACTCCCCCGAAGGACCAAGCCTTTACCTCCACTAGGCTCATCCTGGCGATCTTCACCGCCTCCCTTACCAGTCCCTCTAGGAATTCCTTATCGGACAAGATGGAGTCATCGATATCGTAGAGGTTACCGAACACATGTTTTCCTATGATCCTGTTGTTGCTAGTCTGTGGGTCTTTGGCTAACATTGCCTTTTCGTTGACCTCCAACTACACGCATTTACGACTGAATAAAAAGGTTATCGTATGACAAATATGGTCCTTTAGAGCTTTTGACAAAATGGTATAGCCATTTAAGATGGGCAGTGGGAAGTTGAGCTATCAATTGCCGAAGAGGAGAGCTACTGCCTGTGAACTACCCCGCCCTCACGGACGGGGCATCTCCACCTCGCGATGGAGATTT
>JAFMDM010000080.1 GCA_017857195.1 Methanobacteriota archaeon | reverse complement strand
CGTTTAATAACCTCTGTACAGAGTCCACATTTATGAGAATCGAGGACAGGGACGAGAATGGAGAAGGCTACCTGGTTATTGAGAGTAAGGAGGACTTCAAGAAGTTCAAGGAGGACTTACTAAGGTTAGCCAGGGAAAAGGGTAAGGCTCGTAAACCCTCTTATGAGACCCAACCTCCCAAATGAATAGCAGCTTTTTGAATCCACACCTCACCTTAGGGAGAGGGAGGAGAGCTCCTCCGCCAACTCCCTGACCCTCGTTCTACCCTCGTGAAAGTCCAGCATGGCTCTCCTTATTCCATAGGAGGAATTTCTTCTGGCCAATGCCCCCGCCACATAGATGGAGATGCCAACTGCCGTCGTGACGTGGAATGGATCGTCCAGGGCTGCGGCCACGAACTTTCCCACCCTCATTGCAGTGGAGCCAGAGGGCTCATAGGGACCTAGGAGGTCTAACAGAATTCGCTTCACAGGAATTACTTAATTGACGAGCCTTTAAGCGAAATGAGGCCTCCCACAGTGTTACCCACTCTCCTCCCCCTTGGGTAGTTCCTGTTGACCTTCCCTCCGGAACCTCTTGGTCTCCTGGTCCGCGATGGCCAAAACTGAGGGGTATGTGAACGAGAACTTGATCACGTCCTCAAGGGTCACCATGTTACCAATGCTATAGTAGTACCTTCCTCTCTTGACTCCAACCCTTCTTCCCTTGACCTCTAGGAAGGTGGTTTCACCCTCCTCTACTAGTTCCCCGACCAACCTGGACTTGGCCACACCAATTGTTGGTCTCCCCAAAAGCACACCAACCACAGTTGCCAGTCCTGCGAACCTGGGATGTGCGAGGCCGTGACCATCAATGAAGGTGAGGTCACACCCCACGTCCTTAAGTAGATGAATCACCACCGGAGCTTCCCTGACGAAGAGTAGCCCTGGGACGTACGGGAACTCGACCTTTGCCTTGACTCTATTTATCTCCCTCCTCTCTCCTTCCTCCTTAACTGCGACCCCGAAGGCCTCTCCCCTCCAGTAGGATACGTCGGCCCCGCAGATGGAGTTAACCTCCCCCAACTTGCTTTCCACCACATTTCTCGCAACCAAGGACTGAATGGAGTAGAGGAACTCCACCGTTAAGTGGTCCAATCTCCTCCCTCCAGAGAGGAAAGGAACTTCACCTGGGCCAGGGTCTCCACGGCACCTTCCCTCTTGGACCTCACCACCTCAACCGCCTGTTGGAGGGAGAGCCCCCTCGTCACCATTAGGTAACCTGCCAACACTGTCCCAGTCCTTCCCCTCCCACCAACACAGTGCACTAAGTTACCCCTTCCTTGGTTCAACCATTGGACCGCTCGCCTGAATTGTTCTGGGGTGGGGGCTCCCCCGTCGGGCACCGGAAGCCAGAGGTAGTCCAATCCCCTCTCCTTAAGCACAGAGAAGTAGTAGTCCGCGTCCCCCCACCCCTCCTCAAGTTCCCACCTTTGAGGTAAGATCAGGACCTTCCTCACTCCAAGACGCTTCCAATCATCTATTTCGTCAGTGGCGAAGGGCATTCCGGAACCCCCCAGGACCCCTCTTATTACCCAATACATGGACGTAATTATTGAGTGTATGACTTAAGTTCGCCTGATTCCAGTGAGGAAGGTTAGGAGCAGCATACCCACCACCACTGAGCCTGGCACAAGGACACCGAACTGGAGTAGGTAAGGAACTAGAAATCCCGCAGGCACGTCGGTGACGAACACGTAATTTACGGTCACCAAGGGGTCTCCCATTTTCCCTGCTTCATCGGCCATGATGGGGTGAAGTGGACCGTAAAGAAGCCCAAGGAGGAAGGTGAGTGGCTGGAAGCCCGTTACCATGAACGCAACCGTACCAACGGCAAGTAGCCCCAAACCCAATGGTAGGCTCAGGTTTAACCTCCTTGTCAGTATCCTGGAGATGGACACGGCCACGTAGAACAGGGCCACGTAGAGGGAGGTGTCCCTGTTGACTATTACGGCGAAGGCACCGTAGACAGCGAAGTTGGAGGCCATGAGCCAAATCACCTTCCTGCTGGGGAAGGTTAGGATAATTTCCCTGAGGCTCGTCCTCCTAACCATGGGACCCTTGATCAAAAGGACCAGAATTGAACTAACCAAAATGACAGGAAAGATCAACTTCAAGTAAACGAAAAGGGAGGAAAGCAGGAAGCCTGAGGAGAAGGCGAAGTAGAGTTCCTTGGTGAAGTGTTTCTCCACCCCCAGGGGAGTGAGGAGAGGGTTGAGTAGGGAGACCGAGAACACGGCAATTGGTATTGAGTAGGGCAGAAAGGGCATGGAGCCCAATCCCCCAAGGCAGGAAAGCAGGTAGAGCTTCCTTCCAAGGAGTGGATAGAGCAGAAACCCAACCAGGCTACCCAATGCGTTTGTTCCTACGGTTAAGGTGAAGAAGATCCATTCGTCTGAACCGAAGAGCCTAGGCACGAGGCCGAGGGCGGTGAAGACGACGCTCCTACTCAGGAGAGCGTAGGTCATAGTAAGCCCCCTCTCTCCTACCCTCGTTCTTTCCCACCTAGGCAGGTTTACGGGGCCCAGGAAAAAAGCGTTGACCCCTCCATTATTTTGAACGGCCCCCTAAAAGTTAAAACTCCTTAGTTCAACTTAACCTATGTCCGGTGTAGAGATTAGAACGTCCAGACTCTTCTCCAGGGGAAGGGCCTTTGTGGTTGCTTTGGACCACGGATTAGTGATGGGTCCCCTCAAGGGAATAGAGAGGGTCGTTGAGGTGATTTCCAAAGTTTCCAAGGGACCTGACGCAATCCAAGTGACCCCACCCCTGGCCAAACTTGCCAAGGAGACCTTCTCATCCAGGGGAGGACCACTCTTCATAGCCAGGCTGGACACGACCAACGCGTGGAGGGAGGTGGGGAGAAACAGTCAGGGGTATCACTCAATGGCCTTCAGCGTCAAGGAAGCAGTTAAGGCGGGCGCGGATGCGGTCATATGCTACCTTTTGGTGGGACTGGGGAGCCAGATCGAGGCGTTGAACTTGGAGAGGGTGGCCGAGGCCAGGAGGGAGGCGGAGGACTTCGGAATACCCTTCATTGTAGAGCCCTTGGCCGTGAAGGAGGGGGAATATGAATCGATCAGGGAACCAGCCGTGTTGAAGTATTTGGCCAGGCTGGGATCCGAGGTAGGTGGCCATGTACTTAAGCTGGATTACGGTGGCACACCAAAACAGTTCAGGGAGGTGGTGGACGTGTCCTTCTGTCCCATAGTCATAAGGGGAGGGCCGAAGACTAAGACTGACCTGGAATTCCTCCAAATGTTGGCAGATGCGCTCTCCGCGGGAGCCAAGGGAGTTACGGTTGGGAGGAACATTTGGCAATCCGAGGACCCGGCGTGGTTCACTGAGGTCGTCACTAAAGTTGTACATGAGGGAATTGATCCCTCCCTTCTGCTGAAGCAGTGAGAGCTTGAAGGTAAGGAAAGCAGTCATAACTGCTGCAGGTAAGGGCACCCGAATGAAGCACATCACCTCAGTACTTCCCAAGGGGCTCTTACCTCTATTCGTGGACGAGGAAGGGAGAAAGGTTACAGTCCCAGTCATTGACCTTATACTGGGTTCCTTGACCAAGGTGGGAGTGGAGAACTTCTGTCTCGTGGTGGGGAGGAACGGAAGGATACTCATGGACTACCTCTTCGAGTTGGGGCTTGGAGCCACGTTCGAGTTCCAGAGGGAACCAAAGGGATTCGGTGACGCTGTGTTGAGGGCGGAGAAGTTCGTTGGTAACGACCCTTTCTTCGTTCATGCTGACGATGGCGTACTATCCTCAGGCTACGAGAGGGCGGCCAAACTCTTCGAGGAGAGGGAGCCTGACGCCGTTCTTTTGGTGAGGAAGGTTAGCAACCCGAAGAGGTACGGCATAGTTGAGGCCAGGGACGAAGGGGAGTTCATGGGGAGTAAGTTGCTAAGGGTGTTGGACGCCCAAGAGAAGCCCTCCCAACCTAGGTCAGACCTTGCTGTGTCGGCAGCATATGTTTTCAAGCCATCACTGTTCAAGGCACTCAGGGAGGTGGAGAGCGGTGAAGGGGAGCTAGAACTTACCTATGGGATTTCAGGGGTCCTGAGAAATGGAGGTGAGGTGTGGGCACTGTTATTACAGGAGGAGGTGTGGCTCAACGTTGGTGACCCAGACAGCTACATAAGGGCAATGAACTATACCCATCAAACGTCACTTCCATCTCGTCCTTGGCATAACGGCTGAGGAGTACCTTGCCATCCTTTCCTTGAACGGTAGGAGGTCCTTAATCATGACCTTAACCTCCTCCCTCATGACCTTCTTTGGTCTGAAGCCGAGGCTGGGCAGAACCTTAAGTTCAGGGTTGTAGTAATGCTCCTCTGCCTCCACCCTGGGATTGGGAACGTGCTCCACCTTGACATCAAGCCCAAGCTCCCTGGCCGCCTCTTGGACGAAGGTGGCTATCTCCCTTACGCTTCTCAACTCCACAAATTGATTAACGTGCCTATACTCCCCCTGCTTGGGTGGATTTTCGATAAGTATCCTCAGGGCCTCAACGCTATCCTCCAATGAGAGGAAGCCCCTGGTCTGTCCGCCCTTTCCATAGGGGGTGAGAGGCAGGCCCAACACCGCCTCAACGCAGTATCTGTTCACAACGGTGCCCCAAACCTCGTCGAAGTCGAACCTTGTGAAGAACCTCTCCCCCGTTATCTCCTCAGTCCTCGTACCGTACACTGGGCCTTGCATTATGTCGGTGAAGGTTAGCCCCCACACCTTATTTGCGAAGAGCATGTTGTATGTGTCGTATACCTTAGTCCAGTGATACCAGGAACCTGCGAACTTAGGAGTAGGAATCCTGTCCCTTCTTCCGTTTATCTCGACCTCCACGAAGGCGGATTCAGGTATATCGAAGTTGGGGGTTCCGTATTCGCCCATGGTGCCCATTTTCACAATATGGATGTCGCTCTTCACTTCCTTGACTGCGTAGATTAGGTTTAACGTTCCCTCCAGGTTGTTGTGCATGGTGTAAACGGCGTGTTCTACATCCCTCATTGAGTAGGGAGCCGACCTCTGCTCGGCGAAGTGCACGACGGCATCTGGGTTCTCCTTTCTAAGTAGTTCCCTCACAAACTTATAGTCAGTCACGTCGCCGAAAACAAACTTGAACTCCCCGAGTTCCCTGGCGGCCCTCTCCCTCTCCTTTGGCGATGGAATGGGGAGAGCTGAGTCCGAACCCACCTCCTCCACCGCCCTCCTGGTCGCCAAGTTGTCCACTCCCACCACTTGATGTCCCCTCCTCAGCAACCTAAGGGAGAGCGGCCAGCCAAGGTAACCGTCCGCACCCAATATAATGACTTTCATAGGGAGAACAACACTGCTAAGGTTATAAAACTCGAGGACGTATAAGTGATCTATGATCCTTGTAGGTGTGGACGCCGGAGGGACCCACACTAGAGCAATTGCTTGTACATGTGACGGTGAGGAGATAGGGAGAGGTAGGGCGGGGCCTGCAAATTTCCACAACGTCGGCCTGGAGGTGGCCATGGAAAACGTCAGGAAGGCCGTGGCCGAGACCGGGGTTAAGGATCCAGACTTCGTGTGCCTGGGGATGGCGGGACTTGACACCAAGAGGGACCTGGAATTGGTGCGTCCCCTGGCGGAGAGGCTTGGGAAGAGGGTGAGACTGGAACACGACGGTTTCGTCACCCTCTACGCTCAAACCCTGGGCGAGCCTGGAGTCATAACCATATCGGGAACAGGAAGCGCGGTGGTGGGATACGATAAGAAAAGGAAGATCAGGGCTGCCAACATGGGATGGCTGCTGGGAGACGAGGGGTCTGCCTATTGGATGGGAAGGGAGGCACTTAGAACGCTAACCAGGGCCATGCAGGGGATGACCAAACACGGATTAATGACAAAGATGATGAAGGAGAAGGTGGGGATTAAGACACTTGATGACTTGGTGGAGTGGGCTTACTATAACGGTCACAGGGTGTCTGAGATAGCGGGAATAGCCCAGGTGGTGGAGATGGCGGCCAGGCAAGGAGATCCCTCAGCTCTCAGGATAATGAGCACCGCGGCCAAGGAACTTGCGTATCAGTCCACAAAGGTTGCCCTCAAGGTGGGGGTGGATAAGGTATACGTGGTTGGTGGGGTATTTGAGAGCAAACTTTACTTCGATATGTTCTCACAGGAAACGGGAAAGAAAGGGGTGAAGACGGAGAGGGCGGAGAGAGAGGGTGTGCTGGGCTCCCTTCTTTTGGCGTCAAATGACGCAGGGTGCGGGCTCAAGCCCTTAGAGCGACGCCTTCGCTCCTAGGATCGGCCACGGCTGTGGCGCTCCTGCCCCTTACCTTTAGGGCCTGCACTACCCCTACCTCTGGGGAGAACTCTTGAATCTGGGTGAAGGGTAAGTTCAACCTTCTTTCCACCTTAACCTCACCCTCCTCCAAAACGAACCTGGGAGCGTAGACTGCCTCATCTATCTCCATTTTATAATCCACATAGTACTCGAGGACTTGGGAGTGGATCTGTGGCCTCAAATGTCCGGCTGCGCAACCCACTATGATCGTCTCCAGGTCATCCTCAGCCATGAGGATGGAGAGGGTGTGCAGTGGTCTCTTCCTTGGCTCCGGCCTGTTGTGTCCCGAGGTGAACCCAGCCCCCCTGTCCTGGAGAGGTATATCGTTTACCACCAACCCCGATCCGAAGGGATGGAATAGGCTCTGGATGAATCCAACGTGATTCTCCCCGTCACTTACCGCAAAGAAGGTTGTATCCCCAACTTGCTTAACGTCGATCTTTGCGTCCTCCGATAGAAGGGTGGCCAGGTGATCCTGTCCTAACAATATGTTGGGGTTGAAGGGATGGAACCTGGGGTCGGCAACGTGAGCGTCCCTATCCCTGTAGGCAAGGGAGAACAGCCTCACGTGCTGTCTCACCCTCTCAGGATCGTTGAAGGGCATCCTGTTAACCCTAGTTAACTCAACAAGCTTCAACGACTCAAGTGTAGTGACGCCCTGACTGTTGGGCGGTAATTCGTATAGAGTTAGCCCGCCATAGGATGATCTCAGGGGATCGATCCTCTCCCCCCTGAAGCTTGAGAAGTCGTCGAACTCAACCCCCACTCCCAGGGCCGTCATTTGATTCACCAATTGATGGGCTATGGCACCCTCATAGAACTCCCTAGGATCCCTGGAGATTGCCTTCATCACCTCCCCCATCCCTGGAAGTCTAAGGATTTCCCCATATTTCCTTCCTCCAAAGGTCCTGCGCCAGGAGTCATGGACGTCCCTCGCATTACCTATCGCTCTGGCCAGGCCCTTCCCAACCTCGAAGCCCTCCGTGGCCAAGGTTATTGCCGGTTTGAGTAAGTCGTGTAGAGGGAGTGTCGTGTAGTTGGTGTATAGGAAGTTCCATAGGTCCACCAGTCCGGGGACCGTCACAGTCTCTGGACCTCTTACCTTATCAATTCTATCGGGAACATGGGA
>JAFMDM010000007.1 GCA_017857195.1 Methanobacteriota archaeon | reverse complement strand
AATTATCCCCCTTCATCACCTAAACCTGTGTATATCTTTCCGTATTTGGAGATTAATTCCTGTTTTAGCCTCTTATAAATTTCAACTGCAGCCATTAGAGAATCAGAGAAGTAGTTGAAGCCATGGGGAATTAGGATGAACTCCTGCACTTTCAGTTTATTGCCCCCATGTAATCCACCGTTTATGACGTTTAAGAGAGGTATGGGGATGGTATTGAAGACTCCACCCAAATAACGAAACAGCTCCATTCCAGAGGCTTTGGCGGCGGCCTTGGCGACTGCTATGGATGTAGCTATGGTCACGTTTCCTCCTATCCTGGATTTGTTGGGAGTGATGTCCAACTCCTTCAATAGGCCGTCTATGTTAGCCTGATCCCTCACATCCATGCCACGTAATGCTGGATTCACATAGTCCTTGACGTTGTTGACCGCCCTTAATACTCCCATACCTCCAAGCCTATCTGGATCTCTAACCTCAACTGCCTCCCTACTCCCCTTAGACACACCTGCGGGGGCATCCCCTGAGGCTGAGACTCCACCCGCAGTTGTCACTATTACCCTTAATGTGGGGTTACCCCTTGAATCTAGGATCTCTAATCCTTCCGTAGACCTTATCGAGAATAGGTCATCCATCACCATTTTAATCTCGATCCTGAAACGAGAGGAAGTTAATATGTGGATCATACCCCTGAGCTTCGCCATCTATGGAGCACTCACGCCCCTCTACATGAGGGTCGGAAAGGGGAAGTTAAGCAATAGGAAAGCATTCCTTATGGCGTGGACTACCTGCCCATTCTTCATTTCATACGTTTACTCACCTGTAGAACCACAGTTACTCATATTGATAGCGCTAAACGTTATTTTCTACGTTCTCATATTAAAAGGATTAGAGAGATATTTGTCCACAGGAATAGCGCTTATGGCCACTGCGGTTCTATTGGCTTTAGTTTATAATCCCATCTAGTCACTCTAAGATATGCCAAAAAAAAGTAAGGGAGCCATTGATGTGTGCCCTACCTGTGGAAACAAGGTAGATAAGCCCACTAAGACGTGGCAACTAGTGGCTCCGCTACCTGACGCTCAGGGAAGAATTACCATTACAGTAATGGGTGTTTACGAATGTGATAAGTGCGGTAACAGATGGAAGGGAGTGGTCTCCAAAATAAAGGCGGGGGGCACGTCAGTGGAGGTGGAGGGAAAGAAGGGAACAAAGAAAATAGAGACTGCCCCCAGGAGTAAGGACGAGGGTTACGTAATAGAGTTGAACCTCGAAGAAGGTGAAGAAGATGAAGAAGAGTGACGTGGCAGTAATAGCTGCCCTTCTGTTAATCTATTTTCTAATGTTCACCAACCTATTGGCCGTAGCCAGTGTGGACGGGGTCTCCATGTATCCAATATATCAGAACGGCAACCTGGTCTTCTATGGACCTCCAAAGAATGTCCAGGTAGGGAACGTCATAATATATCGATCCCCATATACTGGTACCTACGTGGTGCACATGGTCATCAATAGCGATGGTCAGAACTATATAACCAAGGGTGTGGACCAGATAACAAATCCAGCACCGGACAACCAATTAAGACTAGAACCCATCACTGGTATACCATTAAGTAAGGTGCAGGGGGTTACATTTTCCATAGATGGGTACGAAATATCAATCCCTTACCTGGGATATCTCTCTCTGCTCTTCTACAAACTATTCTAGGAAATTATGGCAAATTAGCTATCTTTACTCTACTTGAAGGGGGTTTTTGTCTTCACCTTAGAGGAGACAGCTTCCCCTCCTCTCTCATCTTTTTCACCCTATAGCTGGGAGTGAAGGTTGAAGGATGATTGGCCTTAACGTAATCTAACCTACTAGCTGCAGTTCTCTTTGGGGACTCCTTTACCGAGTTGATGTTGGAATATGCCTCCTCCATTACTTCCCTAAGTGCCACTGCAAACTGGTCTATGGACTCCTTTGACTCTGTCTCAGTAACCTCTATCATCAGGGCCTCGGGGACTATGGGGGGGAAATATATGGTTGGAGCGTAAAATCCTCTATCCAAGAGAGCCTTGGCAACGTCTTCGGCCGTGAGGCCGACTTCCTTAAGGGCAGGAGAAACTGTATACACTACTTCATGTTTCCTCGGCCTACTGGAATAAGGTAACTCTAAACCCCTTACCCCTCGCAGTTTTGAAATAAGGTAATTTGTGGCAATGGTACTCATGACCCCCAACATGGCCGTGCCTTCAGACCCTAAACCCAATAGGTAAGTGTAAGACCTGACCACATTACCAACATTGCCATGAAAGGTGGCTATCCTCCCTATGGATCTCTTTGGCATGATAGACCAGGAGTATTTTCCATCGACTTGACCTACAAGAGGACCGGGGAGATAGTCAACCATTTTACCCTTTGCACATACCGCCCCGGCCCCAGGTCCTCCTCCTCCATGGGGGACAGCAAAGGTCTTGTGCAAGTTAAGATGGACCACGTCAAAGCCCATGTCTCCTGGCCTGGCAATACCTACTATTCCATTGAGGTTGGCACCGTCATAGTAGAGTATACCATCTACAGAATGAATGGTAGAGGCTATCTCTTCAATATTCTCTTCAAAGAGACCAAGAGTGCTAGGGTTGGTGAGCATGAAGCCTGCGGTATCTGACCCGACCACCTCCTTGAGCAACCTTAGATCTACGAGTCCCTCAGGGTCAGTCCTCACATAGATCACCTTGAATCCAGCCATTGCTGCACTTGCTGGGTTGGTCCCATGGGCACTGTCGGCTACCAACATTTCTGTTCTGTGGTGATCCCTGTCCTCATGATACTTCCTAGTCATAAGAACCCCTGCCAACTCTCCGGCGGATCCTGCGGGTACCTGTAAGCTGCATTGATCCATTCCAGTGATTTCAGCAAGCCATGACTGCATTTGATAGAGCATTTCAAGAGCCCCTTGTACAGTGTCCTCATCCTGTAACGGGTGAAGTTCCTCGGTTACTTTCGATGATACCTCCTGCACCTTTGGATTATATTTCATGGTGCATGAACCTAATGGAACCATACCTAGATCTACACCGTAGCTCATCTGTGAGAGACGAAGGAAGTGCCTTACCACTTCAAGTTCAGACAGTTCCGGTAGATCAGGACCCCCTTTCCTTCTTGCTTTCTCGGGTAGATGAGTTTGGGCGTTAAGCTCCTCCTTAGGTATCAGTATGCCCACCCTTCTCTTTCCCTTATAGTCAAAAAGTAACGGCTCATCCCAGCTGGCTTGTCCCCACACTTCACATCGCCTCCGCTACGGTTTCTATCATTGAATCTATATGGGCTTTAGAATGGGCCTCAGTAACACAGAACAATGCTTCACGCTCACCGATCTGGAACCCACCGTGGAATCTCCTTTCTTTCAGTTTTTTCCTGACCACACCGTAACTCAACGGAAATCTAACTAGGAACTCCTCAAAGAACTCCCCCTCAAGTGGACGGATAACCCCTATCTCCTCAAACCTATTGGAGGTATAATGGCTTCTTCTCATTATTTCCTCACCCAACTCACGCAATCCTTCCCTACCCAATAAGCTTAGATATACAAGACTTGCCAAGGCCATAAGCGCCTCATTGGTGGTTATGTTGGAGGTGGCCTTCTCCCTCCTAGTAAACTGTTCCCTGGTCTGAAGGACTAAAGTATAGGAATCCCTGCCTTTGGAGTCAGTGGTAAGTCCCACTATCCTTCCAGGCATCTGCCTAACTAGGCGTCCGTCCCATCTTGTGGCGAATAGACCTATCATGGGACCTCCGTAGTTAAGTTGGAGACCCAATTCCTGTCCGTCACCCACCGCCACATCGAAACCATAGTCACCGGGGGGTCTAAGAACGCCCAATACTAAAGGGTTTACACCCATTATGGAGATTGCTCCATGTTTTCTGGCCGACTCGGTGAGGAACTCCAATTCCTCTTCTATCACTCCGAAGAAGTTAGGCTGCTGTGCATACACCGCCGCAACATCCCCTCCCTGTAACTCGCGCTCCAGATGGTCCTGAGAAAGGTTTCCCCTAGAGTCGTAGGGGACCTCCCTAACCTCCATCCCCTTACCAGCAGTCCAGGTCCTCATGACTTGTAGGTGAAATGGATTGATGCTAGAGGGGACGAGGATCTTCTTTTTGCTCGTAAGCCTATGGGAGAGGAGAACGGCCTCAGAGAGCGCAGAACCCCAATCATAGAGCGATGAATTGACCACTTCCATTTCCAACAACTCCGCCATGTAACTCTGGTATTCGAACATAGCCTGCAGCAGCCCCTGTGAAATCTCAGGTTGGTAGGGAGTGTACGCTGTATAGAATTCTGACCTACTTGTTATGAAACGAACCGCCTGCGGCACATAATGTGGACATGCCCCGGCGCCCAGGAATGGGGGGCAAGTTAGTTTAGAGTTCTTTTCCTCTAAGTTATCCAAGCGTTCAACTATTTCCTCCTCCGACATGGGACGTCCTATGTGGAACCCACCCCTAAATCTAACAGCGGGAGGGACATCTCGAAATAGGTCTTCAACCGAAGACACTCCTATGGATGCCAACATCTCATCTATATTTCCTAAGTTAGGGAGCCAGGGATGGCGGGTCAGTTCCAACCTTATAACCTCTCTATCCGACAAATTCGTGAGGTAATAATGTTTAGTACCAAGCTTCGTAACGTGGAGGAAGAACTGGGGGGAGACTTTGGAGAGTTCGCCGGTTGGTCAATGCCAATGAGCTATGGGTCCTATTTGGAGGAACATTTGGCCGTAAGGAATTGGGCGGCCTTCTTCGATCTCTCTCACATGGGGAGATTGATGATAAGAGGAAAGAGGGCCGAATTTGACTATCTTGTAGCCAAGAGGACGGAAGATGCTAATGCAGGTAAAATGGTGGGACCCACCGCGTTTCTTACCGAGAGAGGAACCTTCGTTGATGATGTCATGGTGTATGTAGTAGATGGGTCGTCTTGGCTTGTGGTAACAAATGCTGTAAACAGGGAGAAAGTAATAAACTGGATAAGAAGAAACAGCGGATTGGAAGTCGAGGATCTTACCTTTGATTACGCGATGATCGCGGTACAGGGGAGGAAAGTTTGGGATTTTATGGAAAAGGTAGAACTGCAGCCACTCAACTTCGTCTTGGGGAAGGAATACATGGGGATCAAGACGTTCCTTCTCAGTAGGTCGGGATGGACGGGAGAGGACGGAGTGGAAGTTTGGGCTAAGCCAGAGGAGATAGAGCACCTACTGAGATTCCTTAAGGAGAGAGGGGTAAGGCCGGCAGGACTCATCGCCAGAGATAGCCTGAGACAGGAGATGGGATTCGTCCTGTATGGTGAGGACATAGATGAAAATACCACACCAATAGAGGCCAGGTATTGGGTATTTTCAATGGAAAAGGAATTCTTAGGTAGGGAGGCCCTCAAGGAACAGCTGAGATCAGGTGTAAACAAATTGAGGATAGGAATCAAACTAAAGAAAGGGGAAAGAACAATCCCCAGAAGAGATAGTAAAATAATGTTAGAAGGCCAACAGGTTGGTGTGATAACCAGTTCCACATATTCGCCCTATCTGAATAGGCCAATAGGGATGGGATACATGAATACGTCTCACTTCCTCTTGGGGTACTCCGTGGATGTAGAGGTTAGAGGAAAAAGGTTAGAAGCCAAACTCTCCGATTTTCCGTTGGTGTGAACAATGGAAAGGAAGTCAAAGTACCTGGTGTTGAAGGATAGGTTATATACAGATTCTGACGAGTGGGTGAAAATTGATGGAGATATTGCAGTGGTTGGCATAACGGACTACGCCCAAAAGAAGTTGAGAGATATAATAGGAGTGGACTTACCGAAGCCAGACACGAGGGTAAAGAGGGGAGATCCAGTTGCGGTCGTTGAGTCAGTGAAGGCGGCAGCTGACATCTACGCACCCATGGATGGCATCATCTCAGAGGCTAACGAAAGACTCTTGGATTCTCCAGAATTGATAAATAAGGACCCTTACGGAGAAGGGTGGATTTTCAAGGTCAAGTTAACGGAGAAGCCAGAGGGACTATTGGAGGCGGAGAAGTACATGGAGAAGATAGGTGAATAACTTGTCCTACGAGACAGTTATGTTGGAGGAGCCAAACCTCTCTAAGCCTAGGTATCTATTGGTGGGCCTTCCTGACGCTGGATTAGTTGGTCAGATAGCGTCAGAGTATCTGATAAGGGAGCTTTCCATGACTGAGACAGCTCATCTTTACGTGCAGAAGCTACCTGTCATAGCCCAAATCTCTAATGGTCTCGCTAAACCTCCCATTAGGCTATACCACTGGCAGAACTTACTTGTGCTTAACTCTTGGGTCGCGATTCCACCAAACAGTGTGCATGAGGTCGCTTCAATGGTCTGTGATATCGCATCCAAGTTCGATGTCTACACTTTGATATCAGTGACCGGAATACCCATAAGTAATAGGTTAGATGCAGAGAAACTCAACGTTTATTGGGTAAGTAATGATGAAGGATTGGCTCAGGAGATGGGGAGGATGGGACTAGCCTCCAAGTTCGATGAGGGTTACATAGCTGGTCCTTACGCACAGATACTCCTAGAATCCAAGAGACGTAAGCTCAGGAATCTGGTGATTACTGTGGAGTCATTCCTTGACCTTCCGGATCCGGAGGCCTCCGCCGTGGCGGTGGATGTCATATCAAATTTTGTGGGGTTCAAGATCAGCACTGATAACCTGCTCAAGGAAGCAGAGGGAATAAGGTCCAGGATAAGGGGTCTAATGGAGGAGACGAAGAGGAGTATAAGTGGAAGGACAGGACCAACCACCTATGCGTGACCACCCATGCCAACCTACAGGAAGTCAGAAACAGAAAATCCATTGGAAAGGGAAATAGAGGAGATAAGGAGGGAGATGGAGGAACTAATGTCTAGACTAGAGAGGATAAGGTCCTCCGAGGCGGGGGATATAACTCCACTTTACACAATATATGAGGACGATAACTCGTTCTATTACATCATAGACATCCCCTATGTGGAGACCAGTGATGTTAACGTGAAGATAGAGGGCAATAAGGTGGAGATATCTTGCGTGAATAGGAAAGGACATAGGTATAAATTGAGCTTCAAGGTTCCCCCTAACGCGTCGGCCAACGATCTCAAGATGACTAAGGTTAAGGGGAGGCTTAAGCTGAGCATTCCTAAAAAAGGCTAAGACTATACGTGGACGATATACGTATAATGACTTTGCAACATACTTATAAACGGGGTTTAAGTAAGGATAATAGGGTTCTACTTTGCGCAGTTCAATTGACGGCGAGCAGAAAGACGTAGAAAGCAGAAAGGTGCAGAGACTGGGTTCATCCTCTCTATTTATCACATTGCCTAAAAAATGGATAAACAAATGGAGCATAAAGCCGGGAGACAAAGTAATAATGGAGCTGGAGTCCAACGGTTCACTAAAACTTACTGCAGAGAAGGTGAAGGTTAGTCCTGCCAAGAGGTCAATAAGGATAGACGTGGACTCAACTAAACAGCAGTTGGGAAGAACGATCTCTTGTCTCTACTCCTTGGGATATGATGAGATTGTGCTTGAGAGCAAGAAGTCCTTCGGGCAGAAGGACTTCGAGGAAGTAATGGGATCAGTTAAACAGATGGTGGGGATGGAGGTCACGGAGATAGGAGACAGTCTCATAAAGATAGACTGTCTCCTCGACTCCGAAAAGGTGGGCATTGAGTCTTTACTGAGAAGGATGTTGAACATAGTGGCTAAACAGATAGACGACATCAGTTCTTCGCTAATTCAGGACAAGAAGAGGGGGAACGGAAAGGGGACCTTAGAAGAGCTGAGAAGAGTCCACTACATGTTAACCAGGAGAATAATAGGGAAAAGGGAAGAGAGGGAAGGTAGCTTCACTTTGGGATATCTGGCCCTGTTGGCCGCCCAGACATTAATGACATTAACCCGCCACGTTGAAAAGATGGAGACCCTATTCCCCACTTTAGAGTTAGGTGAGGAGGAGACGAGATTAGTCAGAGGACTACTACAGAAAATCAATGACGTCTTAGATGAAGTGGTAATGACACTGATATTCCCAAGCTACAAGAGGATCAGTAATGGATTCACCATGATATCCCAGTCCAGGGAGGAACTAAAGGAACTGCTGAGAGTTAGGCCCGATTTAACGTCACTTGGATACCTGTTAGATTCGATGCTTGATCTGCTTGAAAAGGCCATGGAGAACTCCAGCTGTGGAGTTTTTATTGAGGGGAATGAATAGGTGAAAGATATGTCAACGCTTAGAATAGAGGACCTACACGTAGAGGTGGAGGGCAAAGAAGTCATAAAGGGAATAACACTGGAAGTCAAGAGTGGAGAAATTCATGCGCTCATGGGGCCTAATGGAAGTGGAAAGACCACTCTGTCGTTAGCTCTAATGGGTCATCCTAAGTATAAGGTAACTAAGGGAAAGATAATCTTAGACGGCGAGGACATTACTGGATTAGAAACCCACGAGAAGGTGAGGAAGGGACTTTTCCTTGCGTTTCAACTACCTGTGGAAATTCCAGGTGTAAAATTATCTACACTTCTTTTGGCAGAGTATAACAGAGTTCATGGAATTAACGAGAACGTAGGGACCCTCCTTCAAAAGGTGAGGGAAGTAGTAAAGAGGGTCAATCTGGGAGATTCCCTTCTCAATAGAGGAGTCCATGAGGGGTTCAGTGGCGGGGAGAAGAAGAGAGCCGAGATCCTTCAGATGCTGATATTGAAGCCCAAGTTCGCAATACTGGACGAACCAGACTCCGGTGTGGACGTGGACGGCCTAAGAATGATAGGTGATAGTATTAATCAGCTCTTAAGCGAAAATAGGACTGGATACCTCATAATAACCCATTATAGAAGAATCCTAGATTACGTGAAGACTGACGTGATACATGTCCTAAACAAGGGAAAATTGGTGGCCACTGGAGGCCCAGAGCTAGCCAAACTAATAGACGAAAAGGGTTATGAGGCCATTACCTCCTCGTCTGATTAATATGTGAGTGGCATATTCCGTCCACGTGGTTTGCGCAGGACCAAAGTAACCCCGAACTAATGTTTAAAGTTAATTGAGAACCATTTTCCTCTATGAGAATAGGGATAGTCGGAGGGGGAGTGGCTGGATCTCTGCTCTATATGCTTTTACGACGAGTTGGATATGAGGTTGATATATATGATCTTAAGGACAGATACTTCAAGCCATGTGGTGATATAGTTCCAAACCTATACACCCCTCCCATCCCTTGGAAGGTTGACGTGGAAATCAAGGACTTTGCCTTCTATCTAGATGGAGAACTTATGTATGATGTTAGTTACAATTACCCAAAGTGGCTAGTAATTGATAAATGGGGATGGATAAATGGGATGAGGCCTCATGATGTGAAATTTACCAGGGACTTCAGTGGAGGATATGACATCAAAATAGACGCTAGAGGCCCCTATCCCATGGATAGAGAGGTTGTATATACCACAAGGGCCATAGTGAAGACCGATAAGCCTCTGGATAGAGCCATATTCGAGTTTGACTCGAAGTTAACTGGCTTCTACTGGATCTTTCCAGCAGCAAAAGGAACTATTAATGTCGGAGCTGGATTCCTAGAGGACAGAAACTCAAGGGAGGCCCTAATTAAATATATCAAAGAGAAATTTAAAGAGTACGAACTTTTAGATCTCAGAGGTGCGCCTGTAACCATAGGTGAGGCGAGAGAAAAGAGTTGGAAAATAGGCGAGGCTAGAGGGTTGGTCTTTCCAATGAGCGGTGAAGGGATTAGGCCGGCCGCTATGTCAGCCGAGGTGGCGTTTGCGGCGATACATAAGGAGAAGGAGTTTGACAGTTATCTTGAAAGTGAATTGAGGGTTTTGATAAATAGAATTAGGATACAGAGGTTTCTGTTATCGCTTTATAGGAGCTCCTCGATTTACGTAAGGCGCACCTTGTTAAGGTCGCTTATGCGCAGCGATGTTCTGATCGATGCTTATCTAGATGACAAACTGGACATAAATGGAATATTAGATGCAGTTAGGGTGATCAAGAGTGGAGTTAGTCCTAGAAAACTGCAAGAGTAAATCAGGGAAGCATGTGGTTAGGTCTTTGATGCTAGAGGTTAAGGATGGAGAATTCAAGGAGGTCTTAACTCAAGGGAAAAAGGTGAAGCCCACATACACAGTGGGAGAGGCCACTGTACCTGATTTAGGGAAAATAAAGGGAACAGTAATCTATCTTCGATTTGTCAGAAACTTAAAGAGAAAGGTTAGAGGTGAGGTCATAATAATCAATAATGGTAAGACAGTTTTACGAGCTAACTATAGGAAGCTAAAGCTAAAGCGGGTTGAAGGAGAAGAGAGTCAAATGGAACTGGCGAGAAAAGCCATGGAGCAGTTAAAATTGCCAGTGAAGAAGGTTAACCCAAGATGACCATGTTCCAATTGGAGCTGGAAGTATTAGTGGATGAGACCTACAAGATGAAGGACGTAATGAATCTCCTTGAGTCAGCCTTGGGAGAGATGGGTAAGGCTGTAAAGGTTGGTGCGTTGGTGATCTGCTCACCCGACGAGCATACACTAATTCAGGCCTTCGCGGAGAAGCGGGACCTTAGAAACCTAGAGATGAAGGTCCTCATACAGTCCACTAGCTCTGCTGACGTGGTTAATTATACTGAGGTCATTTCGTTGAAACTGAAGGAGGCAGGTTACAGGGTGACGCTTGCTTCACGAGGCCAAGTATAATCTGATATATCTCCTCAGCTCGCCCCTGAGTTACTACCTTATCTTTGACCTCGGCGACAGCAGAACAAATGTAGCTTTCCCTCGAGTTTGAGCATAACACAATCTTAACAAGTTTCACCCCTTCTTGTTCCACTTCAGTATCGACATAGAAAATTCTCGTAGATAGAGCGGGACCGCAAGGAAGATCCAAATCTGCCACTAATATTTTCCTATCAGTCTCATCTACTACTGACAATAATCTATTGTTTACCTTGAACTTTAATATCATTAGATCACTGGCGCAAGTTCTGTGCCACAGTAAGGGCACTTCCCCTTAACTCCTCGCGCACAGGCCTCGCAGAAGTAGGCACGATATTTCTTTTCGTCCTTTGGGCAGACGTAAACTAGATCTGTTCCTATTTTCAGGGTAGTGTTGCATATCCTGCAGCTAACCTGGAACCAACCTGTGGTACCGTGAGAATTGGTACCCTTTATTCTGAGGCTCATAGAGATTCTTTGCTTTTCCTAGGCTGGCCCCTTAAATTCTTTGCTAGACCTACCTATCTCATCAACTAAACCTACAACAATTGATTGGAGCTACCATCAATGCGCCAATTGACTTCCTAAAGTGGCGCAACTTATGACATAAATTGTCTACATGAATTAAATTGAATATATAGATAAGCTAAAAATCAACTGGAGATCTTGGCTTCAGTTAGTCTCCTTGATTTCAGGAACCTGGTCCAGTCCACTAAATTTGTCAGTAACATTGATATGAACTTCTTAGCGTCCTGATCAAGTAGGTTTCCCTGTGAATCGAACTTCTGACTAGCGAAGGTCACGAAGACCTCAGGTAGGTTGACAGGGTACATGTTAAGAAATACGAACATTTGTCTGAGATGGTATTGGGCCCTGGCACCTCCTATCATACCGATTGACGCACTCATTATGGCAGCTGGCTTACCGTCAAAGGAGTTATCGCCGTGCGGTCTAGAGGCCCAATCTATGGCATTCTTAAGTACCCCAGGTACTGAATAGTTATACTCCGGAGTAGCAAATACTAACGCGTCAGCTTCCTTTATTCTTCTCTTTAACTCCTTAACAGGTTCGGGAGGATTCCTCTCTTCATCTTGATTAAATGGAGGAATGAGGTGTAGATCCTCGTAAATCTCCATGATGGCTCCCTCAGGCAAAAGTGACGAAGCTGCCCTCAACAACATTTTATTGTATGAGTTCCTCCTTATACTTCCCGGTATTCCCAATATGCGAACCTGTTCCATGAAATTTACTTCGACAAGTAAGTTATAAAGTTGTCGTTGTTGATATGAGAAAGTCGCTATATTACTTATACAGATATAACAAGATAGGTGCAAGAGATCAGTACTTAGGAGTTTTCTTGCCTTGAAGGTCCATTGGAAATTCCATATATGCATTGAAGAGACCTGGAAAGCTACCTGCATCGCCCTAAAATTCCCGGCTTTGGCTCACCTAATCTAAGAGCCTACAAAGCTACTCCTGTAGGTAGATTAGTAACACTCTTAAGGCAAGGCCATGTTTATGTTAAGGATAAGATGGCCGAAGCCGACCAATGGCCAAAACACTATGACCCGAAGGAAGTAGAAGTGAAGTGGCAGAAGTTATGGTTGACCCATGACTTCTACGAAGAAGTATTTAAATTCAGGGATAATGATACGAGACCTTCTTACGTGATAGACACTCCACCTCCCTTCACGAGCGGAGAGCTGCATATGGGACATGCTTATTGGGTCACAATAATTGATGCTACGGCCAGATTTAGGAGATTGGCCGGTTTCAACGTGCTTCATCCTCAGGGATGGGACACCCAGGGATTGCCCACAGAACTAAAGGTTCAGTACAAACTAGGTATTTCAAAGGAGAACAGGGAGCTCTTCCTACAGAAGTGTAAGGAATGGACTGAGGAGATGATATCAAAAATGAAGAGCGGGATGATACGCCTCGGTTACAGACCAGAGTGGGAGAGATTCGAATATAGAACCTATGAGACAAACTACAGAAGGGCCATACAGAGAAGTCTCCTAGAAATGTTCAAGAATGGATACATAAAGAACAAGGAGGGTCCAGTTTATTGGTGTCCAAGATGCGAGACGGCGTTGGCTCAGAGCGAAGTCGGCTATAAGGAAGAGGACGGTGTCCTGGTATATGTCAAGTTCAATTTAGAGGGTGAAGGGCATATAACCATAGCAACCACTAGACCTGAGCTCATACCTGCAGTTCAGGCAATTGTGGTTCACCCATCTGACGAAAGATACGCTAAACTTGTGGGGAAGAATGCTCTAGCCCCACTATTCAACAGGAAGGTTAGAATAATAGCTGATGATATGGTAGATAAGGAATTCGGAACTGGAGCAGTCATGGTCTGCTCCTTCGGTGACCCACAGGATATAAGATGGATATTAAAGTATGGGCTAGGCGTAACCCAGGTTATTGATGAAAGAGGGAGAATGAGGGAGGCTGGACCTTTGAGTGGAATGAAGATCAGGGATGCGAGGAAAAAGATCGTGGAGCTGCTAAAGGAAGGGGGATACCTAGAGAGGGTTGATAGTATAAAACATAATGTAATCAGCCATACAGAGAGGTCAGACTGTGGAGCACCTGTGGAGTTCCTCATTAAGGAACAGTTATATGTTGAGGTTCTTCCGCACAAGCAAAAGCTTCTGGAGAGAGTGGCGGAGATGAGGTTCAAACCACCCAGGATGGCCTATTATCTTGAGGACTGGATAAAGGGACTTGAGTGGGACTGGAACATAACTAGACAGAGACTATATGGTACTCCATTACCGTTCTGGAGATGTGAGTCAGGCCATTTGATACCTGCTAGAGAGGAAGATCTGCCTGTGGACCCAGCTAAGGATCCTGCCCCTCGTTCCAATTGTCCAATCTGTGGCAAAGGATTGACTCCAATAACCGATGTCGCTGACGTTTGGGTTGACTCAAGTATAAGTGCGCTCTACATATCTGGATACTTCGACAGTCCTAACAGGTTCGCAAAGGCTTTTCCTACGAGCCTTAGACAACAGGGAACAGACATTATAAGAACTTGGCTGTTCTATTCTTTCTTTAGGAGCATTGCCCTCACTGGAGAGGTTCCATTCAAAGACGTTCTAGTTAACGGACAAGTTCTTGGACCCGATGGAACTAGAATGAGTAAGAGCAAAGGTAACACAGTCTCTCCACTGGATAAAATAGATGAATATGGCGCCGATCCGTTAAGACTAACCCTCTTAGAAAGTGGTATAGGAGACGACTTTCCGTTCAAGTGGGAAAAGGTGAAGACCTATAGACTTTTCTTGCAGAAGTTATGGAATGCGGCGAGGCTAACATCCACCGCTCCCAAGGTGACTCAGAGGCCAGCTCAGCTGCATCTCTTAGACAAATGGATACTTAATGAACATAAATCCATGATTAAGAAGGTAATAGATGCCTACAACAACTACGATTACAACGTGGTAGTGAAAGAACTTTACCACTTCCTTTGGGAGGTTGTAGCTGATGAGTACCTTGAGCTCATAAAGTATAGACTATCACAAGCCGATCCTTCATGTTCATACACCTTACTGAGGATAATGAAGGACGTGTTAATTCTCCTTCACCCCATAGCCCCTCACGTAACTGAAGAAATATATTCTAGACTCTACAACGAGAAAAAGAGTATCCTCCTTGCGGGTTTACCGGTGACGGAGGACATAGAGGATGACGAAAATAGCCTGGAGATAGGAAGGAACCTCACAAAGGCCACCTCTGCCATAAGGACTGCAAAGATAAGGGAGAGATTGGCCATGAATGCCCCAGTAAAGGTTAAACTCTCAGGTCCGAAAGAATTTCTAGAGAAGATCCAACCAGCCCTAGAGGATCTAGAGAGAACATTAAGAATAACCGAACTTAAGCTGGAGGAGGCCCAAGAAGTTACAGCTGAGATAAAAAAGGAGTAAGCGGTCGGACCATGGGAATTTAATCATCGCTCATAATCTTTTTCTCCTCATCCCAACTTTTCCTCTACGAACTCTGCTAACCTTTTAACGCCTTCCCTTATTTTATCTTCCCCTAGGGCGAAACTAAGCCTAACGAACATCCTTCCGACTTCTTCCGGAAATACTTCTCCAGGTATGGTAACTACACCTTTCTTTTCTATGAGGTCTATGGAGAATTTTTTCACCGAGAGTCCGGCCGTCTCCAAGACCTTACTGACGTCGAGAAATGCGTAGAAAGTTGCGTGAGGTAAGTCCAAGTTAACTCCCTTAATCTTAGACAACTCAGTGTACAGAACATCGCGTCTTCTCTTGAATAGATCCACCATCTGCTGCACCTCTCCCTTTGCCCTGAACGCGGCAAGCGCTCCCCTTTGGGCGAAACTATTGGCACAGGTGTAGGTATTAGCAGCGAGCGTTCCCATCTTTGAGATCACTTGTTTATCAGCCACAACATAGCCCAATCTCCATCCGGTCATGGAAAAGGTCTTGCTGAATCCATTGACGTAAAGAAGGTAGTCTCTCCAAGAGGATTCGTTGAGAGCGCTTGCCATTTCTCCCTCATATACGAAGTGATCATATATCTCATCAGAAAGCAATACTATTCCTCTCTCTCTCGCTATCTCAGAGAGAGCTTCCACCTCCCTACGATTCATGAGGGCAGCAGTGGGGTTGCTCGGATTATTAAGGACTATTATTTTAGTCCTTGGGGAGAGCTTCGCTTCAACTTCATGCATATCCAAATGGAAACCCGAGTTTGGTTCCCGCTTTAGCTTAGCATACACTGGTCTGCCACCCAGCAGCCTAGTTACCTCTGCGTATGAGTAGAACGCAGGGTCGAAGAGAAGCACCTCATCCCCTTGTCCCACAAAGGAGGCCATGGCCAGAAAGAGAGAAGCCTTGGCTCCCGGCGTTACAATTACCTCATCTTTCTTCACATCGGTCTTCAACCTCTCTCTGAGATCGTTAGCTATTGCCTCTCTGAGTTCATCTATTCCGAGGGCTGGAGTATAGCCAGTAAAACCTTGATCCAAGGCCAACTTGGCTTCCTCCCTGGCTACGGCAGGAGTAGGGACGTCGGGCTGACCTATGCCAAAATTGATTATTTTGACTCCCTTGGCGGCCACCTCTCTGGCCTTATCCTGATATACGAGGGTAGTCTCTCCAGATAAAGAATTCAAGTTAGGAGCTAATCTATCAATTGCTTTCATCGGTCAGAACAGAGGTCACACAGATATTAACTCTTTGATCTTTGAGGGATCTTTCATTAAGGCGGAGCCTACCAGGAAAGAATCGGCTCCAGCCTCCTTGAACTTGGATAGATCTTCCCTTCCGCTTATGCCGCTCTCTACTACCTTAAGAGCATTGCCGACCTTAGGGAGTAACTTCAATGGTGTCTCCAGATTTACGGTCAGAGTACTTAGATCCCTGGAATTGAGTCCAACTATCCTGGCCCCACAGGAGGAAGCAATTTCAAGGTCAGATTCGTCATGAACTTCAACTAAAGACTCGAGGCCGAAGGTTTTGGCGTAGTTCATGAGGCCGCAGAGTTCCCTTCTGGTGAGCAGACGAACTATTAGAAGGACGGCATCAGCTCCAAGTTGATATGCGTCATCAATTTGTGACTCAGTTACAATGAAATCCTTCATAAGAACTGGTATCTTAACAGCTCTCGCTGCCTTTAGAAGATCCTGGTAGGATCCCTTGAAGTACTTTTCCTCCGTTAATATACTAATTCCAACAGCACTATTCTCCTCCATAAATTTAACATATTGAAGGAGATCCCGTTCCTGGGAGAAGCCTGAAGGTGAACTTCTCTTAAACTCCGCTATTACGGGAGTGAGCCCCCTGGCCTTGGTCTTGATAATTGCAGAATAGAGGCTAAATAACGGCCTTTCCCTGTTGACATTAACATGTGACCTTCGCATGGAGAGGGCCACCACTTCGCTCAACCATCCCTGCAGATATCTTGGCAATCTCACACCCTGTTTAGGAAATTGTAGAACAGCTTATAACCCTCCTTTGTTCCTACGCTCTCAGGATGGAACTGTACCCCATAGATCCTATATTCTAGGTGCTGCACTCCCATCACTTCCCCATCATCCTTGGAGATGGCATTTACAGAAAGAGGTTCCTTCACTTCGTCAATAACCAAGCTATGATATCGAGTTGCCACAAATTCCTCTGGGATCCCCTGGTAAATCAAACTGTCCTTCCGGGAGATTGGACTTAACTTTCCATGCATGACTCTCTTTGCCTTTCTTACCTTGCTGCCGAAAGTATAGCCTATTGCCTGATGACCTAGGCATATCCCCAAAATTGGTATCCTTGGACCTAATCGTCTTATTACGTCGATCACTACACCCATGTCTTCCGCCTTCTCTGGAGTTCCAGGCCCTGGAGATATTATTATTCTGTCCGGTTCGATACGTTCAATGCCTGACAGTGAGATCTCGTCGTTCCTTATAACAATTACTTTAGTTCCGAGTTCAGCAACAGCTTGAGCCACATTATAAACGAAGCTATCATAATTATCTATGATCAGAGTGAGATCCATATCAAACACCCATGGATACCATAAGGGCCTTCAACTTTTGCTTAACTTCCTGCAGTTCCCCTTCTGGAGAAGAGTCGTAAACTATGCCCGCACCTGCCTGTATCCTAAAGACGTCCCCATTGGCGAAACCACTCCTTATGGTTATGGCGAACTGGGAGTTGCCGTCTGCAGAAAAATAGCCTATGGCGCCAGCATAGGGTCCCCTCCTGACGGACTCAAGCTGCTCAATAAGGTTCATGGCCATTGGTTTAGGGGCTCCGCTCACAGTCCCCGCCGGAAACATGGCCCTCAATACATCTATGGCGTTAACGTTCCTCTTCAAAGTTCCCAGAACCCTGCTAACTATATGCTGCACGTGGCTGTATTTCTCAACATACATTAACTCCGGTACTGAGACCGAACCTGGAACTGAGACCTTCCCTATGTCGTTCCTAGCTAAATCCACAAGCATTAGGTGCTCAGCCTTCTCTTTCTCAGATGCCAGTAACTCTTGCTCCAGGGCCAGATCTTGGGCCTCATCGATCCCTCGTGGTCTCGTACCTGCTATGGGGAAACTCTCCACCATTCCTTCGTTGGTCCTAAAAAGGGTCTCGGGGCTCGATCCCAGCAAGACCCTATTGCCGAACTTAAGGTAAAACATGTAGGGGGAAGGATTAACCGTCTTAAGCTTGAAATATAGGGAACTCAAGTCTCCATTCCAACTGTATCTATAACCCTTGGATGGCACTGCCTGAAACACATATCCTTCCCTTACATACTCTAGGATCTCCCTCACCGCTCCAACGAACTGATCGTCAGTGAGTGTCTCATCCAGTGGACGGAAGGTGAGACTACCTAGACTTCTCTCTCCGCAAACTGGCACCTCTCCCTCCAAGTAGACCTTCCCATTGACCTGGTCATATATGGCAACGTTGGACGGAATGAAGAACTCCATATCTGGCCAGTTTTCCCATGCCCTCGCAAATTCCTTAATTCTCTCCCAACGTCTAACAACGTCATAAGAGACGTAACCAATGGCTCCTCCCTTAAAGTGTGTCGGAACTTGCATTTGAGTAGCCTTAGTTAAAATGGACCCAACCTTCTCCTTGAGTGAGGAGAAATCTCCTGATACACTTCCTCCTAATTGCCCATCGACAGCCGTGAGATAGGCCTCAGTTCCCCACGCCACTATACTATATCTGGACTTGGTCTGAGGACCTTCAGCGCTCTCCAGTAGGGCCGCCCTCTCCTCTATTTCTTCGACACACTTGAAGATTTGAAACGGTGAAGGAAAGGAACTGATTGGAATTATCCTCATATACCCTTCACCCTCTTGAACAGTTCAATCAACTTCTTATGATCCTTAATGCCTGGACTGACCTCAACTCCTCTTGATATGTCGATTAAGTATGGCTTAATATCCATATAGAGATGAAGGTTGTCCAGAGAAATTCCACCTGCCACACCCGCCCTTGAACACTCATGAACCATGGATTTAGCTACTTCTATGTCAGTTGGAATCGATTTATCTGGGGAGTCCACAAGTACCATATCTGCGCTATCACATGCTGCCTTTAAATAAGGGAGAAAACGCCGATCTGCGGGAACATATAATATTTTCCTATGAGGGAAGCTATCGAGCGAGGACAACTCGTCAGCGGTGAGTACTCTGTGTATTTGTAGATAATCCGCGTCCTTAGCCAAAGCAAACATTTCGTCTAAACTACCAGTGACTTTCACAGCCACCACCGGAACACTAATGTGCTGCTTTATTTCCCTCACTAGAGAAGGAGGAGCAGCCCTAGGACTCGACCTCTCCAATACAACTCCCACTAAATCGGCCTTGGACGACACTATGGCATCCTCTAGCCTGGTTATTCCGCATACCTTAAGCAAAGGCAAGCCGCTTCACCTCCTCAAATTTCCTTACATCTCCGTGGCTCTCCACTATCCTCTGGACTCTATCCACTGAGCCATTGAAGCATTGCTCCGCAAGTTCAGCCCCATCCTTAGGGCTGGACGCCACACCAGCTACATAGAGGGCCAGAGCCGCATTGATCTTTATGAATTGTCTAGCTTCATTATCTAAGCCTGCCAACCCTCTAAGGATCCTGATCGCCGATTGTTTGTTGCCAACCACCCTCACCTTATCCACTGAGATTGGACTTACACCTAGCTCCTCGGGGCTGATGGAATAGGACTCGATCCTCCCTCCGTTTACCTCAACCACATTGGTAACGCAGCAAGGACTCACTTCGTCCAGTCCAGGCTCACCATGAACTAGGAGGGCCCTCTCATATCCTAAATCAGAGGCGGCGTGAGCCAGCAGTTCCATGGCTCTCATGGAGTATACTCCTATTACCTGTCTACCCACAGAGGCAGGATTGGTGAGAGGGCCAAGCAAATTGAAGATAGTTTTCACTCCTAGGGCCCGTCTCACCGGCGCCACATTTTTCATGGCTGGATGATATTTCTGAGCAAATAGAAACGCGAAGCCCACTTTTGAGAGGAGCGAGACGGCCTCGTTGGGTTCAACGTCCACAATGTAACCCAAGGCCTCCAACACATCTGCGCTTCCAGAGCTGGAACTTACCGCCCTGTTTCCATGTTTAGCCACCGGCACCAGATGACTTATGAGCATGGCCACAGCCGTGCTTACATTCAGGGTGTTATGGGAATCACCCCCCGTTCCAGCGGTATCTAGGGTATTACCGGGCGCTGAAACCTTGATCATACTTTCTCTCATTGCCCTAGCGAAACCCACTACCTCATCAGGACGTTCTCCCCTAACCTTCATCGCAATAAGAGTGCCAGCCATTAGGGCCTCTTGGAGTTCACCCTTCACCAGGTTAGAGGCAAGCAGATATGCCTCCTCTTGATTTAGAGGCATCCCCTCAAGGACTCTATTGAGTATGGACCTAAACTCCATCTATTACGCCCCTATAGTAAGACACGAGCTTAAGGCCTTCTGTAACCCCTTCTTTTTCAAGCTCGGATATGACTGCTGTTCCCACAGCTATTCCATCTGCTCCAGCTCTCAAAGCAGATACGATATCCTTATCCCCAGATAGCCCGAAGCCCACCACGAGCTCTGACCTCACCATATTTCTAACCCTACGTATGAGAGCTCCCACATCAACAGGTATTGGAACACCAGTGGTTGGTCTGACTCCATAGTAGAGAAACATATCTGTGATCTCTCCTGTACGCTTTATGAAAGAGTCAGGTACGGATGGAGAAGTAAAGAGAACGTTCTTCAATCCATGTGCCCTAACCTTAGATACCACAAGGTCGATTTGTTGAGTGAAGTCTATAAGCAGGTCCGGAAAAAGGACCCCCTCCACGTTCAACTTTTTCAATGAATCGAGAAATTGATCCAGATGGTCAATATGATCCTCAAGATAAGTCAGAATAACCACAGGAATTTCCGCTCTCCGGGCCACCTCACCCAAGTTTCCGCTTAGGTCGCCAAACTTAGCAACAATCTCATGGCTCCTCCTTATGACGGGGCCGTCGTATTTGGCGTATCGGGGCGGAAGCCCTACCTCCAATACATCAGCTCCGGCCTTCCTTACCCCATCTATGAACGCTGTAAAATCGGAGGGATTAGGAAAGCCAAGAGTGTTATACACTACTAGTTTCCTCAACCTCCGAACCTCTTCATCATGCTCTCATAGTTGGACAGATCGAGGAGCCCGTGACCGCTTAGATTGAAGACTATGGTCTTCCTCTCACTGTTCCTCTGTGCTGACTTCGCCTCATCTATTACTGCCTTCACAGCGTGGGCCGATTCTGGAGCCGGTACTATCCCCTGTGCTTCAGAGAAAAGCTTCGCGGCCACGAATATCTCATCTTCCCCATATTCTCTCCAATTCACTTTACCCTCCTGCATGAGTAAACTTAGACTTGGAGCGACACCGTGATACCTCAATCCGCCAGCGTAAATTGGTGGAGGAACGTAGTCTCTTCCCAAGGTTAACATCTTTATCATGGGAAGTAGGCCTGCCTCATCTGGGAAGTCATATTCATACTTCCCAGAACTGAACTTAGGGACCTCAGAGGGCCCCACTGCGATCAATTTTGCCTTACTTCCGTGACCAAGAAATGGAAAGGCGAAACCACCGAAATTGCTTCCGCCCCCCACACAACCTATTAATACGTCAGGCTCCTCACCAATTAGCTCCAATTGTTGAGCGGTCTCCAGTCCCACAACACTCTGATAGAGGAGAACAACGTCCAGCACACTACCTACAAGGTACTTCAGCCTCTGTTTGAGCGCGTATTCTACTGCTTCACTCATGGCCACGCCTAAGGAACCTGGATGATTAGGATCCCGTGCTAGTGCCCTTTTTCCTGCCTCGGTCAGCTCAGTGGGACTAGGATATACATCGGCTCCATAGAGGTTCATTATGGTCTTCCTCATCGGCTTTTGCTGATAACTAACCTTCACCATGAACACTGAGGACCTAAGTCCAAACATAGAAGCCGACAATGCCACTGCCGTTCCCCACTGTCCAGCTCCAGTCTCAGTGGTCACGGCAGGAACCCCCTCATTATGAGCATAATATGCCTGAGGTATTGCCGCGTTTATCTTGTGCGAGCCTGTTGGTGTAGCTCCCTCATATTTGAAATATATCTTAGCGGGAGTTCCTAACTTTTCCTCTAACTTCTTTGCCCTCAATAGCGGGGTGGGCCTCCCTATATTAATATACCTCTCCCTGACCTCTTCTGGAATCTTAACGAACCTCTCTACGGTGAATTGCTGTCTCAATACCTCCTCGGGCATAATGTCCCGCAGAAGGTCTATCCTAGAGAACTCCGCGCTTGGAGGATCCCTAGGAGGCGGTAGAGGACGCGGAAGATCTGGTATTATGTTATACCAGAACTGTGGAACTATTTCCCTTGGGTCTAACTCCATTGGCGCAAAGGATGCACCTATCCCCCTATAATTCCATCCCATCTTAAATCTTATTGAGCCCCTTTTCAATACCCTAAAATCGGAGGCTACCTTATTAGGAATTCCTTGAATTCTCCAATATACTCTGAAAAGCTGTACTCTACGTTCTCCACATAGGCTAAGGGAGGACCTCTTCTTACCGCTTGAAGAAGGTAGTTAAGCATTTCCTCATGGCCCTCAGCCACTATCTCCACAGTGCCGTCAGGCAAATTAGAGACGTATCCCTTTAACCCTAATCTTCTCGCGTTCCTTAGCACGAAGTTCCTGAAGCCAACGCCCTGAACCTTACCGCTAACTTTGGCATATAATCTCCTTAACACGCAAACCACCTCAGTGTCGCTCCACCTCCTCACCTACTCAGGTCTTAGGCTCATCATTAGTAGTTTTTATTATCTACTAGCAAGAGACTCGGGCTTAAATGATCAAGGTCGCCATTGCGGGTTTAGGAAATTGCGCCTCAATGCTAGTTCAAGGAATAGAGTTCTATAGAAGTAAGGGTCCAGATTACACCGAGGGACTGATAACTCCAAGGATTGGAAAGTATTCAGTATCGGACTTGGAAATTGTTGCGGCCTTTGACGTCTCCGAGAGGAAGGTGGGTAAGGACGTTAGCGAAGCCATCTTCCAGGAGCCCAACATAACCAGGAAGATCGTGGAGATGAGAAGGAAGGGGGTAACGGTTGTGGCAGGGCCAGTACTTGACGGAGTGGCGCCACACATGGTGGATA
The DNA here is from genome assembly GCA_017857195.1 of Methanobacteriota archaeon. GTDB lineage: Archaea > Thermoproteota > Thermoprotei_A > Sulfolobales > Sulfolobaceae > Sulfodiicoccus. Next base: position 9,531 of record JAFMDM010000007.1, on the reverse strand, counting down.
CCTTCAGGCCGGTGAGGGTAGGAACAATAGAAGGAGTCATAAGGGAGCTAAAGAGGACTGACGCGGAAGTCCTGGTGAATTTGCTTCCTGTGGGAAGTGAGGAGGCAACCAGGGCCTATGCTAAGGCCTCTCTGGAGGCCGGAGTGGCCTTCGTGAACGCTATCCCCGTCTTCATTGCCAGCGACCCCAAGGGGGAATACCCAAAGATGTTCAAGGAGAAGAAGATACCAGTTGCGGGTGATGATATAAAGGGCCAAATAGGGGCCACCATAACCCACAGGACAGTAACAAGTCTCTTCAGGATGAGAGGGGTGAACGTTGACGAGACGTATCAGCTAAACGTTGGAGGGAACACCGACTTCCTCAACATGAAGACTGAGGAGAGGTTGGTGTCAAAGAGAATAAGCAAAACCAAGGCCGTGACCAGTACCCTCGAAGATCCAAATATCGAAAGTGAGGGAAGGATAAGGATAGGTCCAAGTGACTTCGTTCCCTTCTTGGGAAACACAAAGGTAGCGTACATATATGTGAAGGGCACTGGTTTCGCTGGAGCTCCTGTGAAAGTGGAAATGAGTTTAGAAGTGGACGATAAGGCTAACGCGGCGGCGGTTTTAGTTGATGTGATCAGGGCGGTAAGGCTGGCCATTGATAGGGGAATGGCAGGACCATTGGAGCAGGTCTCAGCGTTCTACTTCAAACACCCTCCCAAACAGGCGCCCAACGATGAAGAGGCCCAGGCCTGGTTTAGAAGATTCATTGAAATGTGAAATTTGTTGGGAAAGGGATAGCAGGTTCATCTGTCCCTTTTGTGGTAGGCATTGCTGCGAAGTTCACTTCAAAAATGGGCGATGTTCCATCTGCCAGATCACAACTTGCGAGATCTGCGGGGTTAATCTCGCAGTGGGGAGATGCGATTCCTGTCAAAGGATCATATGCGACGCATGTCAAGCGAAGTTTGATGGTGCTAGACGATATTGTAAATTATGCGCTGCAACAGCTCACAATGAAGAAAGTGGACTCAATCTGAAAGGGGGCCCATCCCACTGAAAGATTGATTAACCCCTTCATTGAGAAGGTGTGGGTAATTATAGTGCCCAAGATACCCGTCAAGGTGGTCAGCTGGGATCAGATAGTTGAACTCAGTAAAACGCTCAGCGACAAAATAAAGGAAGATGGATACTGGCCGGATGTAATAGTGGCAATAGCAAGGGGAGGTCTGGTGCCTAGCAGATTACTTGCAGATCACCTAGGAGTGGTGGACATTCTTTCTCTTAAGGTAGAACATTGGGTAGTAACTGCCTCCAGGAACCCTGAGGCGAGAGTGAAATATCCATTTAGGTTAGACCTGAAGGGGGCAAAGGTCATGATCGTAGACGACATTTGTGACACTGGCGATAGCATCGTCCTATCCCGTGATTTCGTGAGAGAAAACTTCAACGTAGGAGAGGTGAAGACTGCAACGCTGCAGTACTTAGCTAATTCAGCCAAATTCAAGCCCACCTATTACGCACAGGAGGTCAAGGACTGGAGCTGGTTCATGTACCCATGGAACTACTGGGAGGATGAGATAAATCTAGTGAAGAAAATAATAGACGAGATAGGTGTTCAAGAGCCGAAGGAACTAACAAAAATCTTCGAGGAGAGTTACAACGTAACCCCTCCCATTCCCATCACGGATATAGTGGCCGAGATGAGGAGGAGGGGGACCCTTTAGCTCACTTATATCTTAACTTCCCTATGGCTCCACTGAATGTCTTTCTTATCCACTCAGCCTCTGGAAGTTCACTGCCCACCACGTAAAGATTTGCCTTGGAACTCTCTGCCTTCTGGATTAAATCCCGATTTGCGTCATCATCGTAAATTATAAGGAACTCCACAGCCCCTGAATCGAGCGCTGCCTCTATCTCCTTGCGTCCATACACCACTAGATCGTCAGATTTGGCCAGATGATACTTTATCTCCTCTAAGGCTTTCTCCACCTCAACCAATTTCTGTCCCTTTAGAGCGTCACCAGACCTCATAACCATCTCCCTCAGTCCGTTTTCACCCTGGTAACTGATGTCCAGAAGGGGTTCTATTATCATCTTCTTTAGTCTATAATCTATATAATCACCCTCCACGAAGTCCTGCTTGGCAAATCCAGGACCACCTACCAATATCCCCTTCAGTTTCTTGTTCTCAAGATATGGTAGGAAATAGCTGTTGGCCCTCTCTCCTACCTCCTTATGGAATTCGTGAACGAGCTCCTCTATGATTCTAGCCTCACGTCTCTGACTCTGCCCTCCCTTAGTATGCTTCCCTGGTATGTAACCCTGTAGCTCTTCCAGGACTTCTAGTCTGCTTCCCCTTAACATACCTATGGTGGCTTCATCTCTCTCTATGATCAGTAAGCCGTAGACGTCGTTTTCCTCTATTAGATCCTCCAGGAATTCAGTGTGGAATTCCTTATCTGTCCTGTAGAAGTACACACTGGTTTTCTCAGGGGGAGAAAAGACTATACATTTGAACTCCTCTGTGTCGAAGTTCTTACCGCTAAATATAACTAGCCCATTATCAGGTACCTTTGATATCTTGCTTAATCTGTCTATGGCCGTGGATATGGCCATTTCCACTGCTTCTCTGGTTCTCTTTAGCTTTATGTTTTGAGAGATGGAAAGCTCCTGCCTTAGGGTGTTTGTAACGTCTGCTATTGGCCTCCCTGGAGGAATATATAGGGAAAGCAATACAGTAGCAGGTGCCTTCCACTTCTTCAGGTCCCTTAACAGGGCCTTGAGCTCCTCCTTACTTATAGTATACTTCTCAAAGACTCATCCCTGATCGAGATAATAATCTCTCATATCATATATAAAACTGACCGCTAACAGTTGAATTTATTTTCTATCACAGTTAAGATGCTATATTAACTTTACTCTTTAAAAGGTGATAACAAGACCTTACCAACTCTGCTCCTGCTCAACAATACTGAGAACGCCCGGTCAATCTCGTCTAGCCCATATATTCCGGCTATAACGGCTCTAAGTTTTCCTTCTGCGCATAACCTCATCGCGGCCTCAATGTCACTCCTATTGGCTGAAGCGTGGCCTATTACCTGCAGATCCTTTAGAATAACGTACCCCAGCCTCAACTCATACTTGGACGTGGGATCAACGTTGCCTACCTGCACTAGTCTGCCCCCTTGTCTGAGGGACCTGAGACTCTCATCAATGGTAGGAGTTCCCACCGTGTCTATTACAACGTCTGCCTCCCTTCCGACTTGATCTGCGAACTTTGAACCGAGGATCACATTAGAAACATACTTGCCCAACACCTCCAGTTTCTCCTTATCCGAGGTGACTGCTACCACTTTGGCTCCCAAAGCAGACGCCACCTGAACTGCATGCACTCCCACTCCCCCTCCTGCCCCGGTGACCACAACCAGCTCTCCAGGCTTAAGGCCGGCCCTCCTAAGGCCAGCATAGATCATTCCGCTAACGCATGGAGATATGACGGCGTCCTCTTCTCTTACACCCTCAGGAACCTTAACTAGACTTTGTGGCCTCACCATTGCGTACTCTGAGAAGAAGCCGTCAAGTTCCTCGGAATAACCCAGCCTGTTCAAACAATGGGACTCGTCGCCACTGATACAGAACCTACATGAGCCGTCGGCCGCATAAAGGGTGGAAACGACCTTCTCCCCCACCTTAAATTCTCCGTCTGATTCGATCACCTCCCCCACCATTTCGTGACCAAGGATCACTGGATACTTCATTCTAGGGTAAAAGCCCTTCAACTGAAGGAGGTCCCTATAGCATAGTGCCGCTCTCAACACTTTTACCTTAACTTGCCCCTTCTCTCTAACCGGCTCTTTCACTTGCTCCAATCTATAGGAGGAGCCCTTGGAGGGAACTATTACGGCCTTCACTTGCTAATGTTTCACTTGGAGTACTTATCGTCAGTGTATTTGAGCGCCGAGTCCAAGGCGTTGAGCCCCTCATCGAGGTTCTCTACCGTGGAAATTAAAGGAGGAGCTATAACTAACCAGGAAGGGCCATTGTAAACGTAAACGCCCATTTCCATAAGTTTGGACGCCAGTCTGTCCACTTCACTTACCTCCCCCGCTGCCCTTTGTTCATAGTCTGCGAAGGGTGTGTTCTTATCGTCCTTGACCAGTTCAACGGCCCAGAAGAATCCAATACCTCTGACATCCCCCACGGATCTGTGCCTTTCCTTCATTTCCCGCAGCCTTTTTCCCAGGTGGCTCTCTAAGTCCCTAACGTGATCTAGGATCTTCATTCTCTCAAACTCCGATATGACGGCTGGAAGGGTAGAGAGGGCCAAGGGATGTGCCTCGTAAGTGTGACCGTGAGCGAATAGATGGTCCTCAAAGAAATCCGATACATCCTTGCAGGTGCCTGTAACTCCAAGGGGGAGATAGGTATTACTGGCTCCCTTGGCGGTGGTCAGTAAATCGGGTTCCACTCCCCACTTACTGACTGCGAACCAATGGCCTGTCCTACCCCAACCTGTCATTACCTCGTCCGCTATGAAAAGTAAGTCGTTTTCCAACGCTATTTTTCTTAGTTCAGGGAGATATTCCTCTGGAGGAACTACAACGCCATTAGTTCCAGTGATGGGCTCCACCATAATTGCCGCAACGTTGGACTCCTGCTTCACAATATAGTCCACATAATTAACGCAGGCCAGGCCACACTGAGGATACTTCAACTTCAGGGGACATCGGAAGCAGTAGGGCTCTGGGTACCTTACGATCCCTTGAGCTACGTTAGGTTCAGCTAACCACCTTCTATAGTCTCCCGTGGCAGATATGGCACCGTAGGTCGATCCGTGATAAGACCTATATCTGGCGAGGATCTTATATGAGGAGCGCTTGACCATTCTGCTTATCTTCATGGCCGCTTCATTTGCTTCGGCTCCTGAGGTGGAGAAGAAGAACTTTCTTATGGATTTGGGCATAACCTTCAGTAGGGACTCCGCAGCCCTCACCTTAACCTCTGAGGTGAATGCTGGCGAGATATATGGCAACTTCCTTGCCTGCTCAATTATGGCGTCTATTATGGCAGTATTCTTATGACCCAGGTTAGTGCTTACTAATTGAGATGAAAAGTCAAGAAACTTCCTTCCGGAGCTGTCAAAGAAATATACACCATCAGCTGAGACCACGTTTATTGGCGACCATCCCCTTTGCTTCCTCCAAGTACCGTAGAGTAGTTCCCTAGTTCGTTCTGAGACCCAATCCATGAAAGTAGTGATACTTTCCAGAATATTAGACCTTCATCACAATCTAGACAATTTAGTCCACCATTTTTTAAGGGCAGGAGAGAGTTAGTTGGTGGGATTCCACTTTGCCCATAATTCAGGATGAAGATCCTGATGTCGATTTACAACAGGGAGAGGACTGGGTGAGGGTTTACCTGGATTTGAGGGGAAAAGACACTGAGCCCAAATGGCTAGTGGCAAAGGCGGATCATCATAGGCTTTACGTCTTTGACAATAAGAACAATAGTGTGGTTAAAATAATCAATTTGCCAGACGACGTGGATCCCAAGAGCGTAAAGGTTGAGGTAAGAAACGGCACTGTAAGCGTTTTTATGAGGAGATCACATTGAAGCATTGTGGTGGAGGAACTCTTCCTCAACGACTCCTATGTAAAGGAGTTCGAGGCTACTGTAACTAAGGTGCAAGGAAGCAAGGTCTTCTTGGACAGGACTGCCTTTTACCCAGGCGGTGGAGGTCTGGACAACGACGTAGGCTGGCTTCTATCTGGCTCTGAGGAGTTCAGGGTAAGCAATGTAGCTAGGGAAGGAGATGAGATAGCCCACCTTGTGGAGGGACAGATGGAGGTAGGTGAGCAGGTTAAAGGAAAGATAGATTGGGAGAGAAGGTACAGGATCATGAGGCTACACACACTCTCTCACATGATAGCCGCCATAGCTTACACCAAATTCAAGGCATTAGTTACCGGGGGGCATATAAGTTCGGAGTACGCAAAGGACGACTTCAATGTCGAGGACAAGGAGACGTTGGAGAGGATCATAAGGGAGGCCGAGCAAATAGCCAAGGAGGGAAGGAAGGTGAAAATATACTTCCTTCCCAGGGACGAGGCCTTGAAGATAGAGGGAATAGTTAAGTTGGCGGGAAGAAGTCCTCCTGATCTACAAACCTGGCGGATTGTGGAAATAGATGGAATAGACGTACAAGCTGATGGAGGGCCCCACGTCTCCAACACCTTGGAGATAGGAAACGTGAAGCTTCTGAGGGTTGAAAATAAAGGGAAGGGTAGAAAGAGAGTATACTACACAGTGGAACCTTGATAGCCATACCCAAAATCAGAAGTATAGTAGCCTCACCCTTGGAGAATCAACTTTCTTTTGCTACAAATATTAGTGGAAATTTCTCCGTCCATATAAAGGTGGGGGAGTCTGGTAGTTATCTTGCCTACTGCTCCACAAATGACTCCTACCCTATCACTTTCCTCTCCCCAATGCTACTTTCAGTGATGGAGAGTGGGAGGGGAGTTATGGTGGACCTCTCTAGACTTTCTGTGAAAAAGTTACCTTCCCCGGCCATGCTGACACACAATAACAAACTGATCCTGAGGGATGGCACGATACTCAGTGAAGACTTGAGGGAGGAGGGAAAGTTGGATTTCATTCCGTGGTGTAAAGTTGGGGACCATGTTTGGGGACTAAGGGACGGGAAGGTGGTCTCCGAATCCGGTGAGCTCACGGAAGGAGAAGAGTTGGCCTGCTCAGACTCCTCTCTTTACATTAGGAGAGATAACACCATACTTTCCCATCAGGGAGGGACGGTTAGGGAGATAGCAAAGGACCAGGAGATTCTAGGATTGAGGGCACAGAAGGGAAGAATGCTTTTCTTCAACGAAAACAAGGTTTCAGTATTCGACGAACCGTTCAAGATATTTAGGGAGGTAAAGACGGAGCACACCGTGATTGATGCGACGACCTCTCCCACCTTCGCCTACGTCCTAATGGAGGGGTATAACCTTCCGCCCACAATACTGAAGTTTGATCCAAGGTCCCCATCCTTGCAGAGATTCCACTCTCAAATATTGGGCTCCATAGAGCCCCCAAACAGCTTCAAAATAGGTGGAAGAGAGGTATTGGGCTATGTCAGGGGAGATGGATTCCTGATCTACGTTGGCAGAAGGAGATGGAGTCCGTTATTCCATGAGGACTTCAGCGTGCTTTTCCTGGAGGACCCTCAGGGGCTAGATGAAGTATCTCAATGGGCGGCAGAAAAGGGTAAGGTCATAACGATGGGCCACGGTGGAGAGTCCCTTGAGGAACCAGAGGACTTCAGGGAATATGTGAAGTACGTTGAGGAAATGAAAAAGAAGCTAAGCCTGACACTGGGAATAGGTTAATGGTTTAAGTGCGACACAAGGCTATCCCATACGAGACCTAAACTTTTCCTCAGACCATTCCTGGGTCAAATTAGATTGTTTTCAGCCTCACTTAGTGCCTGAGATATTGCCTCACATAGTTCAGGGAGGTCCTGCCTCAACGATATTCTGACGTGTCTGTCGTTCAAACCCATGAAGTCACTGGCATCCCTAATCAGGAATCCCATCCTTTTCAGTCTCAAGTTGAGGACTGATGATCTCACGGGCGACAGAGCCAAAAAGAACGGAGCGTGACTCCTATAGGTCTTGAGGCCGCATCCGTTAGACCTGGATAGAAGTTCGATCACCTTCTCCTTAGACCTAACGAGGAAGGATCTTATCTCTTTGGCACCTGCGTTGACGAGAACGTAATAGATCAAACTGTTTACCCTCCAAGGTCCAGCTAATCTCTCCAACTCCAGGGAAGCTTTTCCAAATGTGAAACCGAACCTAAGCCCTGGGATGGCCAAGGACTTAGTGAAACTGGAGATCACCAACAAATTCCCGAACTCGGCTGACAATTTAGCATGTCCTCTCACGGGACTAATGTCAACGAAAGATTCGTCCAGAAAGAGCGTCTTCCCGTAGGAAAGGAAGTTCAAGATCTCCGACTCACCCAAAACAGAACCGGTGGGATTAACGGGATTTCCAGTGATCACCCTCTCTCCAACCAACCTATATTGAAATTCGTTGTCCAATTGAGAAGCTAAATAGGAATTAGCCCTCCTGTACTCTGAAAAGTTGGGTTCTGGAACGTCGGCATTGGGTAGAAGTGAAAGAACTTGACTGGCACCGTTGAAAACCCCTATTAGCTCGGGAGGAACGTCATAGATCTCGGCCAATAGAGACTTCAAATCCCTGTAATCGTCGGGATAAACCCTATGGACTCCCTGTTTCAATGCATCAAATAACAACTCATCAATGAAGTGAGGGGTCCCCAGTGGATTGATGTTAACACTGAAATCCTTCAGTTTCTCAGGCCTACCATTGGACCACGGAACACCTCCATGCATGGGATCACCTTCCCTGTATGTACTTTAATAGAACATTGCGTTCCGCCCTTCTCAACACCTCATCCAGAGTGGAGGGGCTAATGTTAAGTCTCTTGGCGAGCTCCGATAGCCTTACTTTCCTTGGATAATCGAAGTAGCCACTCTCCAACGCCGCCACCAGGACCTGTTCTTGCCGTACTGTGAGAGGCTCTTCCCCAACCACCTTAGACACCCTCAAAACCCTGGCGTTTAAGCCAAGAAGGTCCCTTAGGAGCTCTCTGAGTTCATCGTAACCTAGGAGTGTAAGAGATGCGGTAACTATTCCGTCCCTCACAAAGGACCTCGACACCATGTGAGTATATAGGACAGCCATCGCTTTGGACTTCACTTTCAAAACGCCTAGAAACCTATCCTTACCTAACCTCAAGGGGGATTCCAATAGGGCTGACTCTTTCTCCTCTACCTCCACTAGCAACAACTGTTCTTCCCCCCGAAGTTTAGCCCCCACTACATTCATATCCATTTTAGTTTCCCAGTCTGCTCTAAATTCCAAAGTGACGTGGAGCAGCATCCCGAACATATTAGGGATCAACTTATTTATCCATGTTGCCCCTACTTCATTGAGTGAGAGAATGGGCATAGACCCCAACTTCAGGACGGCCCGACAAGTTGTAGAAGAGCACGAGGGCCATAAGGTGTACGGACCCGTCGAGGCGCCCAAGACTTTGGGAATTCACGGTACCATAGTCGGGGTGGATTTTGACATATGTAACGCAGACGGGTCCTGTATAACGGCGTGTCCCGTTAATGTTTTCCAGTGGTACGACACGCCAGGAAACCCAGTGTCTGAGAAGAAGGCAGACCCCATAAATGAACAAGCATGCATCTTCTGTATGGCATGCGTCAACGTATGCCCCGTAGCCGCTATAGATGTCAAGCCACCGTGAACGTTTTTAACCCAGTTTAGCAGTTTTGTGATGCCGCGGTAGTATAGTCCGGTCAAGCCTTGCGCCGAAAGTATACGGGCCTCTCGAGCCCGTGACCCGGGTTCAAATCCCGGCCGCGGCACTAATTTTCCCTTTAATTGAAAGAGAGCTACGTTCTCTTTATAAAGGCGTAAATGGAACAGCAATCCTT
>JAFMDM010000079.1 GCA_017857195.1 Methanobacteriota archaeon | reverse complement strand
CAAGGGCTGAGGATTGGATACAAATTCATGAAAATTCAATGAAGCCCAAACCCCTCAGTAGAAATACTCTGAATGGCCAATAGGTGAAAACGTTACCCTCGAGCATCTTGTTACACCATTATTATGTTCTTTATGAGCCCTCCCTCTCCCCTGATCGTGAAGAAAGGATCCATGAAGGAATTGAAAATTATGTGGTAACTCTCGACTCATCGCTGTCCTCTCCCACACACGAATTTCATCGTGCCACACAATTCTGGGCTCTGGAATAACCAACAAGTAACTCTATTCTGTGGATGTTAGTCTCAGATTGTATAGATATTCTGGGTTCTGGAATACCTAGTTTTTAATCTGCCTTTATTTCCGTAGAAGGGGGATGGGGGATGAAGGATGATCTAAGTGTCCTATACTGAGCCCTGATGAATGGCTTGGGATCTGACCGACCCCATCCCTCGTTTCTCATATTCTAGCCTTGTACTATAAAGTTTATCCTGCCATCTCTCAGTGTGTCCATAGTGTCGTTATTAACCTACAAATTCTGGTATTAGCTTTCTCTTCCACAGGACCAACGCTAGTGAGTACTTGACCATTTCCAACCTGTTCACCGCCTTGGTTGCCCTCTTGAACCTAACCAACATGTTCCTCAAAGAGGAGTGGGACTCGTTGGGGTTCGCTAAGGAGCGGTGTGGTTCCTCAGGGAGAGTTAAATGTAGTCGTCGCTCACCCACCTCCGTCAGGTAAATGCTTCAATATTTCCCTGAACGTCCTCTGGTCCCCGTCTCCAACTGAAAACAACATACAGTCCCAAAGTGGTGTACGTGAAGCACGTGAAGACCCACTTGTAGAAGACCTTCACGTTCCTGAGAAAGTGCCACACTTCATCAACGACCTTGGTGACCACCTTCCCATTCGTCACTTGCCTGGCGTCACCCTACAGCCGGACTAACTCAACGAACTTGCTCCTGCCATGACGCTTGTCAAGTGAACACGGTGCCCAAGGGGACTCCTAACACTCTTGAGATCTCATACTCATCCCGTTTGAGTATATTCTCAATGCCTGCTCAACCTTCCACCTGGGGTGGTTATGGTCATAGTGTCGTCACTAGGCTACTAATTTTTCTTCCGCCTAACAAGACGGGTAATAACGGATGAATAGCGCCACACCCTTAAGGAGAACGCCACAATCCTATGATTTGTAGGTTCATGACTACACTATGGGCACACTCGAGAAGTCGGCTATTAATTTTTAAACCGAGACGCAAAACAACTGTTGACCGCGTAGCCGGGATGAAATGAGGAGGCGAGCCAGACAGGCTAGGTCTGCTCGTCCTCCTTGCCTTACATGGCTTTTGGAAAAACATTTTTGATTTTACCTTCTATGTGTTGTAAGATGAGAACCCAGGAGAGTTATTTCAAGGCCTTGGATGACGGGCGGAACGTTTTCTATAAGGGGCAGAGAGTTCAGAACATAGTCACCCATGAGGTTCTAAGTGTCCCTGTCCTTCACGCAGCTCAACTATATGAGCTTAAGGAAAAAGAGCAACTATTCAGGTATCACGATCCTTCACTTGGTGAAATAAGCGGCTTCTTCAGGATACCTAACGATTCGGAGGCCCTTTGGTACAGGTCCAAAATAATTCAAGAGTCAACTAGGAGAGCAGGAGGAGTCTTTAACATAATTCAGGCCATAGGCTCCGACGCTATCTTCGCCTCTTTATTGGTAGGAAAACAGCTTGCTATGGGCGGAAAAACTGAGTTCCTTAAGAGGGTCACCGACTATCTCTCGAAGGTTGCTAGGGAAGACCTAGCTTTAGCTGTGGCTCAAACTGACGTCAAGGGCGATCGTTCAAAGAGGCCACACGAACAGCCCGACCCAGACCTCTATGTGAGAGTGGTGGAGGAGAGGAAGGATGGTATAGTTGTAAGAGGAGCTAAAGCCCACACTACTCAAGCCGCCGTGGCCGACGAAATTATCTTCATACCCAGCAGAGCTATGACTGAAGCAGATTCCGACTACTCCTTGGCCTTCGCTCTTCCCGCTAATGCCAAAGGACTGAAGATGATAGTTAGACCTATGATTGAGATAGAAGGATTTCCGTCTAGAGATGACGCCCCTAACGCGTCCAATCATGCGGAGCTAGAGACACTAACAATTCTAGACGATGTATTTGTACCCTGGGAAAGGGTATTCCTTTACAGGGATCCAAAGATGGCAGGTCAGTTGGCAAATCTCTTTGCGCTCTATCATAGGTTCACTGCTCTTTCATACAGAACCGCAATGGCTGACATGTACGTGGGTTTGGCTAGACTTGCCGCCAAATATAATGGAATTGATGACGTTCCTCACATTAGGGACGACATCGTTGATGTGATAATGTATAGGGAGGTAATGTATATGGCCGCAAGGACAGCTGCAGTGGAATGCCTCAAGGTCGCCGATATGGCTCTCCCAAATCCCCTCTATACCAACGTTGGGAAACTTTACTCTAACGCACACTTCCATGACGTAGTTAGAGACGTAATAGATGTTGCTGGAGGGTTGGTTTCAACTCTTCCAAGCACCTTGGATTATTATAACCAAGAGACCCATGAATACTTAGAGAAATATCTTAGAGGGAGCGGGCAATTCAGTGGCGAGGATAGGTTCAAATTGATGAGACTGGTGCGAGAGATGGTTGGAGGCCCAGTAACTGGTTATATGTTGGGGGGAATGATACATGCGGAGGGCTCCATGGCAGCAAGTAAGATTGCAATGTATAGAGAGTATGACTTTAAGCGTTCTGAAGAGCTGGTTTCTAAGGTGGCTGGAGTGAAATATCCCTCCCATATCGATAGAACTTCCTGATTCACGGTCCCACCTTCAGGAAAGCGTAGGACTTCATGGACTCAGCTATCTGACCTAGATGTTAATGAACCTAGGAATATTCAACAACCCAAACCCTATTAGGTTAAAGCGTAGCCAGTATTCTAATGATTGTTTTTCGAGGGTCGGCCCCTCCTATCCATGGAACTACCATCTACGACCTTTATCCCACTTTGCCTCAGGCCGTATGACCAGTGAACGCCGACGTCCAGGTACGGTTGCTCCCTTCCGGGCCTGGCCGGTTCCCCCAGTAAGTGTGGTAACAAGCATCCCTTCGGATGCCGTTCCACAGCCGTCAAGCCCCACTGGGCGGCCTTCATAGCGACAGTGGGGATCGTAGATGGCGAACCCCATGGATAGGAGGTTGCTGGTGCCCGCCTTACGCCACGCGGGTCACAGGAGCTGGCGAGACTCCCCACCCTCTCCGACCCGTTTCCTCCTCTTTCTAGCCGCTATATAAGTTAAGCTTTTTACAGTATACCATGCTTCATTAATGACCTTGATGACCTATAATGGGCCCGTAGCTCAGCCAGGTGGAGCGCTGGGCTCCAGATATGCATTGGGTCTGTAGACCGAAAGGGATGATAGATATCTGGAACGGAGAGACCCAGTGGTCGCGGGTTCAAATCCCGTCGGGCCCATTACAATTGCTGATCGTTTTCATATCTTTTTATAAAAGAAAAGATCCATCCATGGAGCTAAGAATAAAATATCCTCAAGGAAGCTCTTGCGATGTTCCATAACTATCTCTAGTCAAGAAGGTGTATCTTAACGGGGTTGGGGGAGAAATGTCCTTCCATGGGGATGACAGACTTTTTTTGGAAAATATGAAAAATCAGGGCAGGCCTAGGCTGTAAGAGCTGGTCGTACCCATGGAACTGGGGGCTTAACTGTAAAGAGTAGATCCCCCGTAACTTCCTTCCCTACAGATGAAAGAATAGTTCCACGGAACCTCCGCTACAGACGAAAGAAAGATCGAGTTCATAGTGTGGTCATTGGGGTACAAAATTTTCTTCTACCTGACGAGAATAGTTGATAAAGGATAAAAAACACCACACTCTTATGAAGAACGCCATAATCTTATGATTTATAGGTTAATGGCAACACTATGATCGAGTTCCGCCTAGAAGCAGGAAATCCTCAAGGGAGGGGGAGATTCTCCGTCGGTAGGGATGGTGTAGTTTATAGCGCATGGGCAATCAATATCGAGTCATCCATGCCATTTACGTCGATAAACTTAGGAGCCGTTCATGTGGAAGCGTTTAAAATCCGATACGGTGGATGGGGAGAAGGTTAAAGTGCAGTGGGATGAAAGAAGGCTGAAGATTCTCGAGGAGCTCAGGTCACAAGGGGTGGATCCCTATCCCCCTAAGTTTCCCATAACTCACTCAATAGCAGAAATCAGGCAGTTTGCTTCTAAAATAGACGGCAAGCCTAAGCAACCCTTCCTTAATGGCCTATCCACGGCAGGAAGGGTAGCCAACATCAGGGTGCATGGAAAGGCAGCATTCCTAGACATCTTCGACCAGGGGGAGAGAATACAGTTATACCTTAAGGTAAACGAGATGGGTCGTAAATATGAATGGTCACTGAAGTACGTTGATAGAGGGGATATCATAGGAGTAAGGGGGGACCTCTTCTACACCATGAAGGAGGAGCTAACGATTCTAGTGAAGGATCTCACCCTCTTAACTAAGGCCCTTCTCGATCCTCCAGACTGGTCCAAGCTTGGAGTGGAGTTCAGATATGCCCACAGATATGTGGACTTTCTTTATAACTCGTCCGCAAGGAAATCAATGGAATATAGATTCAAGCTCTTAGCAGCAATAAGAGAATTCCTTCGAGAAGCTGGATTCATTGAGGTAGACACCCCCGTCTTACAGCCTGTGTATGGCGGCGCATTGGCAAGGCCTTTCGTTTCTCACGTAAATTATCTTAACGAGGACTGGTATCTAAGAATATCTCTCGAACTCTATCTGAAGAGATTCATAATAGGGGGATTTGATAAGGTCTTCGAAATAGGTAAGGTATTTAGAAATGAGGATATAGACGTCACTCACAATCCCGAATTCACTTTACTTGAACTCTATTGGGCCTATGCCGATTACAATGATATAATGAAGCTCACGGAGGACCTAATAAGGACAACCCTCAAGCGCATAATAGGTGAATCAGAAGTAGTGGCACCCAACTCTAAAATAAAGATAGATCTTAGTTCTCCCTTTAAGAAGGTAACAATGTATGATGCGCTTTCCTCCCAATTGGGAGTGAATGTTGAATCCCTCAGCGATGAAAGGTTAAAGGAACTTATGAAGGAAGCCGGACTGGTGCCTAGAGGGGGGCTTTACCTGAGGGGCTTGATGATAGAGAAGCTTTTCGATAAATACGTCACTCCTAAGTTGCTGGAGCCTACCTTTGTCTTAGACTATCCAATAGAGACTACTCCCCTCTGCAAGCCGCATAGGTCTAAACCAGGGTTGGTGGAGAGATTCGAACTTTATATTGACGGTGTGGAGTTTGCCAATGCATATTCCGAGCTTAATGACCCTGTGCTTCAATCTAAGCTCTTCCAAGAGGAGCAGGAAATGATGAGGAGAGGAGACGTAGAGGCCCATCCCTACGATGCTGATTTTGTGAGGGCCCTAAGTTACGGCATGCCACCCACCGGTGGTCTAGGGATCGGGATAGATAGACTGGCAATGTTAGCGACAGGTAATACATCCATAAAGGAGGTAATACCATTCCCCATGGTAAGCTCCAGAGCAATCCAGGAATAGGAATTTATTTAGTACATGAAGCCATTATGCTTCATGGTTGCCAAAAGACTTGTCCCTCAATTGGTTACTATCAATTCCATAGGCGATATACTTAATGATGCCCTTAAGACCGCACAGGTTGAAGATGTGGAGGGAGCTCTAAATAAATTAAAGAATGCCCTATCGTTATTGGTGGGTCTTAGAGTGGATAGCTTTCAAGAGATGGCTGAGAGACTTCCTCAAGTCCTCGGGAGCTCAGACAATGTCTTGGATATTAGTGCAACCCTGTTCTCTTTAAACTCCCTCTATCAGGAAAAGGCCTTGACCTCACAATATCTAATCTGTGTAATCAACTTCATTAGCCTGAGAATAGGTAGTCTATTACTTAAGTAAATTCAATTTCCTCTAAATCTAGATTAGTACTTACAAGTTGGGGATTATATGGGCGGAAAGCTTCGCTCTTCAGGATAGGGAGGAAGTCATCATCGCATTAGGGGATAATGAGAACACAGTCGCTTGACCTTAACCAATGAGTCCTCTGACGCGGATCCGTGTCGACATAAAGAACTAATATCACCCCTTTCATATCTCTTGTCATGAATAAGCTCTCTGAGTCTGAAGTGAAGAAGAAACTCTCGAGACTAAGAGGATGGTCGTTAGATGGAAATAAAATAAGGAAGGAGTTCCAGTTTAATGACTTTGATGGCTCAGTAGAGTTTTTGAGGAAGATCGCTCCAATTGCTGACGCATTAGATCATCATCCTGACGTCTGCATATATTATAACAGGGTAATTGTTGAACTTTCCACTCACGATGTAGGTGGTTTAACTGAACTGGACTTCCAATTGGCGGAGAAACTAGATGGCCTAGTCTAAGCGGTTGATAAGTCAACTATCTAAAACATTTGGGAAATAATTATATTGGGCTATGCGGTAGCAACTTTGATGAAAAAAATAAGTTTACTGGTAGTTCTTCTCTTCCTTCTTTCAGTAATTTATCCCTTCTGGGTGATCCAAGCCAGCGCAATTTACTTCGGTCCTCCTATGACGGGCAGTTATACTTCGCCCTTACCTTCTTATGTTGAAATACCCATCTCAATCTTCCTTCCACCAAGACATGTTTCTCTTCTCTACCTGGACGCTCAAGAAGTGGCCTATCGGCAGATTGGCCCATTGAATAGGACAACCATTTTGAAGGATTTCTCACCTTCAAGCGAAAGTCTTCAATCCGTGATCAACTTTCTCACATCCAACGGTTTCGTAATCTCCTACGTCAGTCCTGATAGATTCTCTGTCATGGCCGTGGCTCCTGCGTCCGTGGTAGAACGTGTATTTGGAATACGGTTGGGGCTCTATAGGGAAGATGGTGAGAGTTATTACGCTCCCACCTCCTCGCCTATTCTACCCCCTCAGCTACAGGGCACATTGGTGATGGGGTTGGATAATTTCAGCGTAATGAGACCCCAATTCCTGGTACTTGGTAAGTTGTCCGACGGATTAATTTTCCCGACCGATCTTCCTAACTCCTTACCTATTTCCTTTCCCTTTGCCGCCTACACATATGGTCCCCAAGACTTACAGGGAGCATATAACGTTACTCCAATAATTTCTCCAAGTGAGAAGAATGTGACAGTTGCCGTGATAGATGCATATGGTGATCCGTTACTTCTCAATGATATTAAGACATTCGATCAGAAATTCCATTTACCTCCTGCAAATATAACTATTATACCTGTGGGACCCTATCATCCGGTTTTAGGTATACTTTTTGGCTGGGACGTTGAGACCGCTCTTGACGTTGAAGCGGTTCATAGCATGGCACCCTACGCACATATAGATGTAGTTGTTGCTACGAATGCTGGTAATGCGTTATATCAAGCTATAGACTATGTTGTAAGCGGAGATTTGGCCGACGTGGTATCCATGAGCTGGGGGCTCCCTGAGAACCTCTTCGGGACCTC
>JAFMDM010000078.1 GCA_017857195.1 Methanobacteriota archaeon | reverse complement strand
GAACTGGTGGAACTCCCTTTCCCTTTGGGGGAGGGAATCCACCAAGTCGTCCGCAACCCTGACAAAGGCGTAAAGCCTTGTGACGTCGCTCCTCACCTCAGGAGGAAAGAAGGCGCTACTGTTGAAGTAGGTTACGCTTCCTCCCCTAAATATGGAAATCAGTCGCTGTTCTCTCCGGCGGTCCATCTATCTCAACGATATGGTCAGGAGTAGAGTAAAGAAATTCCCTTAACTTGAATTCAACACAAGTTTATAACATCAGGTATATGATCTCACTTATGATATGGACATACGTTACCATAGCCTTAGCATCATTATTGGGAATGGAGTTCGTGGCCAGGGGAATGCATAAATACGTAATGCATGGTTTTCTTTGGAACCTACACAAGGACCACCACTATCCGACCAACTCAACTTTCCAGAGGAACGATGCCTTCGGTTTAATATTTGCGGCTGTAGCGATAACCCTGGTGGCCCTATGGTTCAGGACGGGTGGGCTGGTTTTCCTCTCGGTGGCGGTGGGAATGGCGGTCTACGGTGCTTCCTACCTGACAGTCCACGACATGATAATACATGACAGATACACCAGGATGAGAGCGTGGGGAATGAGGAACAGGTACTTCAGAAGGCTCATAGAGGTACACGACGTTCACCATAAGGAAGGTGAAGGGAACTGGGGCTTCCTCTTCGTGATCCCTGGACTTGACAAGATACCAAAGGAGCAAATGAAACAGGCGCAGTGAAAAGTGAACTGAAATGCAAGTTGTGGTGGTGGGCGCCGGCTTCGGGGGAATAGCCTCGGCTGCCCTCCTGGCTAAGAGGGGTGCCCACGTAAAGGTAGTGGAGAGGCTGTCAACCCCCGGCGGGAGGGCTAGAACCACCGCAATAGAGGGCTTCAAGTTCGACATGGGCCCCTCGTGGTACCTGATGCCTGAGGTCTTTGAGAGGTTCTTCAATGAACTGGGTTACTCGGTCTCTCAGTTCTACGAAATAACTAAACTCAAACCCTCCTTTAGGCTCAAAGTGAACGGTGCTTCCCTAGATGTCCCCCCTGGGGATGAACTGTTCTCCACTGTGGAGCATGTGGAAAGGGGAGCAGGTGAAACAATGAGGGAATACCTGGAAATGACAAAGTACATGTACGACGTTTCCCTCTCCAAGTTTCTGTATAGGGAATTTCAAAGTTTCGTTGACTTCTTAGATCCGCAGGTCATAAGGGAGGCGAGAAGATTGAACCTATTCACCTCGCTGAATTACCTTAACAGCAAATACTTCAAGTCCGACCTTCTAAGGAAGCTAACAGGTTTTTCGGCTGTGTTCCTAGGGGGAGATCCCTACAGTGTTCCAGGTATGTATGCCATGGTCAATTACCCCGTCCTGGGACAGGGAGTGTTCTATCCAAGGGGAGGCTTCGGTAGGGTGGTGGAGTCAATGGTTGAGGCGGGGAGGAAGCTGGGGGTTGAGTTCCAGTTCGACACGGAGGTTACGGGAGTGCTGACCGACGACCAAAGAGTGAAGGCCCTGCAGACCTCTAAGGGAAGGATTGAGGGAGATGTGTTCCTATTTAACGCAGACTACGTTCACGCAGAGTCCCTCCTCCCTGAAAGGTACAGGAACTTTGGCGCCTCATACTGGGATTCAAAGGTCTTAGCCCCGTCAGCGGTGCTGGGGTATGTGGGGATTAAGGGAGAATTGGATGTCCCCCACCACAACGTAATAGTTAACGGTGATTGGGGGGAACACTTCAAATCAATTAGGGAGGGAAAATGGCCACGGACAGAATCGACCTCTTACTACGTTAGCGTAAGGAGTAGATCGGATCCTTCAGTATGTCCAGAGGGCAATGAGGCCCTCTTCTTTCTGATACCCATATCCCCTGGGCTAAGGGGTAGGGAGGAGGAGATGGTAAAGTGGGCAGTAAGGAACTTCCTTGGGAAGAGGGAGGTTAGCTTCATCAGGATTTTCGGTCCTAGGGACTTCTGGAACGACTATAGATCCTACAAGGGGACAGCCTTCGGTCTAGCCCACACCTTGTCTCAAACAGCGTCATTGCGACCACCAATGAAGAATAAGAAGCTGAGAAATGTCTATTACGTTGGACAGTACACTCATCCTGGAGTGGGTGTGCCGATGGTAGCCATAGCCGCTCATGTGGTGTCCCAGAGGATTCTCGCAGACCTTAAAAAATAAATAATAAAAATATTTATACCTTTCTCTCTATCTCCTCTTCATCCACCACCCTGTACTTTCTTGTATCATACCCAATTGCCATTCCAACAAGTCCAGTTAGCACCCCATATATTGCCAGACCCACGGTAGTCCCCACTGGGTTAAGCGTAACTCCAGCTAAACCTATTATTAGTCCCAGCAAGGCCGCAAGTTTTACCCAAAAGTATCCCCATCCTGCAGCTGTTCCCCTCTCTGAGGCCCCAAAGAAGGCATTTATGGAGGTCATACCTTGGCTCGCCGGCCCTATGACGTGGAAGAAGTAGAAGGTGAAGGAGAAGAGCACGAAGAAGGGTAAGGGTAGGTGAAGAATGTAGGTCATCGCTATGAGCCCCACTGACACTCCCTCCCCCACCGCTCCTATGACATACTGTGACTTAGTCCCTATTCTAGGGGTGAGCCAAGCCGTTAGATATCCCCCAATTACTCCTCCGGTGTACAGTACCGCTAACGCCTGAATGGACGCCAAGGGCCCCACCAGCTTCAACGCTAAAAGGATGTAGGGTATATAAAACCCAAAGGTGTAGAAGATGAAACTTTGCTCGAAATTACCGTTGAAGGAGTACACCAACTCCCTCCACTTACTGGCTCTGAATATGCTAAAGGCACTCCTGAATCCCCTTCCAACCTTTCTAATCTGAATATCGACGTCAGGTACGTTATTGAGCTCCACTCCCCAGGTCTGCTTTATCACCCTCTTGGCCGAGGCGAGCTTGCCTTGGTAGGCTAGCCACAGCACGGACTCCGGTATTTTGCTCCTGAGGGCAAGTATAATCAATGCCAACACTCCGCCAATTATCATTATTACCCTCCATAGAAGGGGCTGAACTAGGGAATGGGTAACGAAATAGAAGGGGAGTATGATGAAAGCTATTGTAACCAGGTACATTATATACCACTGAAGCTGCCACAGGTTACTCCAGAAAAGTCTCTGTTCCTTCTGGAGGTACTCGAATATGTATGCGAAACCTGTTGCCGTGTCAGATCCTAACGCAAAACCCAGGAACCATCTGAAAATGGTGAATTCGGCTATGTTGGTGGATACTCCTGTCAGAATGGCCATGGCCACGAAGAGGATCATATTTAAGATGAACATATTTCTCCTGCCCACCCTATCGTTAAGCCACCCTCCCACCACGGCCCCCACAAATGCACCGAACTGCACTGCGCCAATACCGAGTGAAATGAGTATGGAAGGGGTACCTACGAAGGTGTTGGCAACAGATTTTGTGGCGAAGGATATTGCGGCGAAGTCGTAGGCATCCAACCATAGGGAGGCCAGAGCGATGATTACCACATATCTGGCGGTGACGTTCTTTCTCTCCAGTACGAAATTATACACCTCCCTTATTCCGGCCTCAATACTTTCCTTAGATTCTGTCATTATATTAAACTAGGTTGTCCCATTATATATAAGAATAGCCTAACTACGTTAAGTTGTACCAGGTAGATTCGCTGCCGATTCACCGAGTTCCTTAGTGGCCAGTTTCTTTCCGATTCTCCTCAGGTGTTGAGTAAATGAGACCTTACTTATTCCAAGGGACGTGGCAACTTCGAAAGCTGTGACTTGTCTTGGGGACTCAAAGTAACCCATTGAAAGCGCCACGGCTAAGACCTCCCTTTCCCTCTCCGTTAACGAGTTCCTCTCCCTATGATAAGAGAACTCTCTAATGGTTAGATCGCTCAACAGGCCCATTCTACTTACTGTCTCTGTAAGCTTACCAATCCTACCCCTTGGTAAGACAGCTCTCCAATATTCCACACCATCCTTAAGGGATTCGCTGAATTCGTAGGCTTGTTCCACCATTACTGAGGTTATGCTGCCCTCCAACTTCGCTACCAACATCACTGCGGCGGTGGTTGGAGATCTCTCCAAGAGCCTCACCTCCCTCACCCTAGGATGTACCCTAAGGTTCCGAAGGAATCCTCCCAACTCCTCTCCAGAGAGCTGAACCACGTCGAATATGTTTCCTTCTCTGATTATAGTATGCCTCTTAGTCACTTTCACCTGGTAGATCTCAGTGAGCTGTGACCAATCGTCATGCCTTACCTTGAAGGTTACTAGGGAAAGCATCCTAGTAAATACTAATGTGAAGTAAAAATGTTAAGATCATACTTGTGCCTTATTCTTGAGTCAAACCAACAGCTTGATCTTTCATCTTTTAAGAGATCCGCTTGTCACGGTCTCCAACGGGCGTGGAGTGAAACATATATTTGTAATCGGAACAAAAAGACATAGTGATCGTTGATGGTCCAAGATGGTAAAAAAATGAAGGTAGGATTCATCGGTCTTGGATTGATGGGAGGGTCAATGGCAATGAACCTCCACAAAGCAGGATTCCCGCTTACGGTCTACAACAGAACTCAAGCCAAGGCTGAACCATTCAAGAGCGAGGGAATAAAGGTTGCCTCATCACCCAGGGAGGTGGCAGCCGAGTCAGAGGTGGTGATCCTCATGGTTACGGACGCACCAGACGTGATGGAGGTTCTCTCAGGTCCTCATGGTGTACTTGAGGGAGCTAAACAGGGGACAATTGTGGTGGACATGGGAACTAACTCCCCGGAGCACGCGAGGACATTTCACTCAATGTGTGCCAGTAGAGGATTGAGGTTCCTGGACGCTCCTGTCACGGGAGGAGATAGGGGTGCCAGGGAGGCCACGCTCACCATAATGGTAGGAGGGGAGAGGGAAGACGTTGAGAGGGTCATGCCTATCTTTCAGGCGATGGGTAAGACCATAGTGCATGCCGGCGGAGTGGGATACGGCCAAATGTTGAAGCTACTGAATCAGGTTGTGGTGGGGGTCAACATGTTGGCCTTGGCGGAGGTTATGACCCTGGCGGAGAGAGCGGGAATAGACCAGGAGATACTCTTCAAGGTATTGAGTACGGGAGCGGCAAACTCATTTACAGTGCAGTACTACATGCCGAAGGTGATGAAGGGAGACATGGAGCCGGGATTCAGGGCCGCTCACCTGAGGAAGGACCTCAAATACGCAGTGGATGTGGCCACAAAGCTGAACGTTCCTCTACTTGGAACTTCCACGACACTGCAACTCTATAGCGCCATGAACGCCATAGGAATGGGGGAGAAGGGCACTCAAGCGCTAGTTAAGTTGTATCAGAGGTTGACCTCTCCGTAGTGACTTATTATCCTCCTATTCGCCAATGAAGTAATGAATAGGAATACGTTAATCATCATCGCGGTCGTTGTGGTTGTGGCGGTAGTAGTTGGCGTCGTACTCGCTGTAGTACCTAAAGTAGAGACGTCAAACCAAACACAATCACAACATGTCTTCCTTCCCACGCAGACGCAGATTTCCTCGGCCTCTCCAGGCTGGAGAATCGTGTCTCTGGCCAAGTTCAACTACTCACAGACCCTGGCCCGGGTCTTCCCTGGATCGGATGCGGTGTATCAAGAGATAGCCCAGAACGGTAATGCCACTCTCGTGGTCTGGGTCATCCATTATGCCACCGCCCCATCTTTCAATCTAACAATTCCCCACACAATTTACGGCAGGTACGTGCTTGCAGTAAATGTTACGGGCAATACAAGTCCTGTCAACCTTACCCCGTTTCTGAATCAGGAGAGCTCCGCAATGAGATCAGGGAGTGGACTTCAGGTCAGTTTCCCGTCCTTCCTCTATCCCCAGACCAAGGAACTCTCCTTGGCCAGCTTTGAGGTAAGTAACTTAACCACTCCATACGGTAACTTCACTCAATGGGGCGAGGAGTTGGTGGGCTCCACCACCGAGGTACAGCTCAGTGTTTTCCAGGGAAGTAACGCGTCCTCCCTCTACTCATATTTTTACGGCGCCACCCAGGGGGGAGCAGTTAATGGTACGATAAACGGATTCAACTACTTCAATTTCACAACACAGGGATTTTCGGGCGCTTCCACCTACATGGTGGGTATTCGGGGAAATTACGTTGTCTTCGCCCAATTCCAGGGAACAGCTCAATTTCAAGTGTTTGAAACCATACTCAAGTCACTATAATTTTTTACTGTGATTTTGCCACTAACCCTATCCCAATAGAACTTAGGGTGGGAGACTTGGATGTCCTACCCACCTTTAAGGAGGACTCACTTAGCAATGAGGGAAATTAGGTGTATAGGTTTGACATGGACGCGGAAAAGGCCCTCGTTCCGCTTAATCAATTTAGGGAAAACCCTATTCCTTAGGAAAGGCTACTCCGTATTATTAGCCTTTCAATAGGCTACAATTTACTAGCTTACTATTTAATTAAAGAAGAAAGTTATTACCACAGGTTAATCATATTTGTAACTTATAATTTATTCTTAAGTTTGCCGAGAGTGTCGTCATGGATTAGGTAAATTAACAAACCTATTTGTCGAGACTGTTAACTCGCCACAATCCTCATATTCACGTCAGTTACATAATGTTCTTAAGAGAGAGATAATTTATCCTGACAAGTGACGACACCGTGCAACGGTAACCCACTCCATGCCAACACTCTTAGGACATTTAACAACAAACCATAATCATGGAGTCTGTTGCTTTTGCTCAATCTGTCTTGGATAAACGTAAACCTTGTTCCCTATGACCATATTATTGGGTATTACAACCTTTGTACCGTCCTGTTTAATTACGTAGGTGAACAGCGTAGTGACCTCCTCCACAATACCCTCATCGCCCGTCATGTTCACGTGATCCTTTATCCTAAAAGGCCTGGACAGGAGAAGGAACAGCCCATCCACGGCCTGTCCCAGAACTTGCTGAGTGGCGAAACCTATGACTATTCCAAGGAAACCTCCAAGGGCCACTCCCGCCACTCCTCCTGCTATTCCTCCCACTATGCCTGCGACAAGGGCACCAATCCCTATGAGTCTGAATACGCTCCTCATGGAGGCTGAGGTGGGATGGTCATATTTCAGCCTCAGGTTCCAGTAAACCACGTTTGCAAAACCCTGAACAATAAAGAAGCCGAAGAGCAAGGAAATCAGAACATTAACGTAGGGCTCATAACCTGAAATGGATGGAGTTTGCCCAGGTATAATGGAAAGTCTTTGAGACTCGAGATAAGGGAAAAGAAGGTTGTTAATTAGGGCCTCCACCACGATGTAAACTACAATGTAAAGGATCAATAGCCCAATACTTTCAACTACTTTTCTCCTTATCTCGTCAATTTTTGTTATCTCCTCCTCTTTCACATGGGGATTGATGAGGGTCAGATTAAAAGCTAAGAGGGGACTTTTACTAGGTTGTACTTGGAAACTTTTGCGGAATGATTGATCCCATCAGTGTGTCCATAGTGTCGACATTTGTTAGGATAAATTATCTCTCCCTTCAGAACAACGGGACTGACGTGAATTGATGAAGATTGTGGGGAGTCAATAGATCTTGACAGATAGGGATCTATTAATTTACCTAATCTGTGCCGACACTATGGACATACTCCTTTTGTAAGTGATAAGGTTTTTAAAATGTGAGATGGAATAGACTGACTTCCTCCCCGCCCTGGAAGGGCGAGGGTTCCCCTCATCGGTTCGGGTTTA
>JAFMDM010000077.1 GCA_017857195.1 Methanobacteriota archaeon | reverse complement strand
TGGTATTCCAAAACTATGCCCTCTATCCCCATATGACCGTATTTGAAAACATTGCTCTAAATATGAAGATAAGGGGTATAAGAAAAGAGATAATAGAAGAGAGAGTAAAGAGGGTGGCACAGACTCTACAGATCGTTGAGCTGTTGGATAAAAGACCTGGACAATTGTCGGGTGGACAGGCTCAAAGAGTAGCGTTGGCAAGGGCCATGGTAAGGGATCCTAAGGTATATCTAATGGATGAACCCTTGAGCAACTTGGATGCTAAACTGAGGGTGGAAGCCAGGGCCGAGATAAAACGAATGAAGGAAATGATAGATGTCCCCATAATCTATGTTACACATGATCAGGTGGAGACCATGAGCCTTGCGGATAGGGTAGCAATAATGAATAGAGGGAAGGTGCTTCAAGAGGGGGCTCCCATTGAACTCTACGATAGACCCGCCGATGTCTTCGTTGCAACTTTCTTGGGGAATCCTCCAATGAACATAATACCTGCAGACCACATAAAGCTACCTAAGAACATAGAAGTTCCGGGGCCTCTTGCAAAACAAGGAACGTTTTCAATAGGTATTAGACCGTCTAAGATAAACTTGGGTTGGGAAGGCAGTGTAAGAACTGAGATTACCGTTGAATTTGCAGAGGTCCTTGGTGACAACGTCCTAATTCATGGGAAGCTTGGTTCGATCCCTCTTGTAATCTCCACTTCGGATAGAGGGAAAGTGATAGGAGAGAGGACATTACAAATCATTTTCGAGCCAGAGTCTATCTATTGGTTTGACGAACAGGGAAAAGCTAGATATGAGCTTGCTAAGGATATGTCTCAAAGGTAAACTACTCCGTCCTTCAGATGATGCATCCTCGCCTGGCGATTTCCTGCTTCCCAGACCGACCTCGATCCCCACGGCGTGGGTTCCATGGGACGGAATCGTTCTGTGATCCCCGTGTGGAGTTACGAAGAGTCTGCTCTCCACAGTGCAAGTTCCCCCTCCCAAGTATACGACCTACCTCTTACAGTCGAAGCCTGAAAATTATTACAAAAATGGGGTTAAGGGGGTGGAAAGCTCCGCCTCTCGAGGCGTGATATAGCCCCCTCGTTTAAATACTTCTTTTTCTAAATTTTTTCGATGGCTAGGAGGGTTAAAGCGATCAGCGCCTGTTTCAATGAAGATCGCCCTCTCTGATTCCCTCCTAGTTCTCGTGAACAACTACGTTAAGGCACTCCGTTTCACCCTATTTTGGTTGAAAGAAAACGTCCCGAACCCAAACGAAAAGGGAGTGCTTTCGAAAGTTCACGAGTGATTGTATGACAAGTTAAAGGAAGAATATAATTTACCACCAAAGGTTGCCCAGGACTGCTACCGTAATGCACTCTCAGTGTACAAGGGTTGGTTTAATAATCCTAAGAAGGGTAGGTTCCCTAGATACTCTTCCGTTTCATGCCCTAAGTGTGGTAGAAAGATGGTTGAGGTTTCCCACCGTTGGTTTAAGTGTTCTTGCGGTTATGAGAACGACCGTGACGTTATTGCAATCGTGAATTTGAATGGGGGTCTCCGACCCTCTCGACCGCCCCTCAGAGATGTATCTCCGGATGAGGGGAACCTCCGCCAGCGGGGAGGAAGTCAGTTTTTACCATAGAACATTTGTAAAAGGGTATCCACCTCCATGAGGCTTCTCGCCCCCTTAACCCCCAAAAAAAAAGTAAAAGTACAAACGTTTTGATCATATCTTTGAATCATGGGCTGGAATCATCTGCATATGCCTACTTAACATGCTATTTATCCCTAAAATTAATGATTCACTTGAGCATATCAACATACAGCGTCGTCCTCTCCTGGAGGATTTATTTTCTATGTTTAACCTTGATGTCTTCCATTAGAACCACGTCTTAATTCATAGGTAGCCATCAATGGAACTTCATACAAAGGTCCTGCTCAAGTTTTAGCTTACTTTATTATAATTTTGATGATTTCCAGAACTATAACTAAGATTAATGTAATCTATGATATAATTGTCTTGTTAGTAAGTTTTATGATTCAATATTAGTCTTGAGAAGGTCTCTTGATCACTGCAATATTCGACGTCCTTATGACATTCCATTGTATTGCCATTAATCCAATCAGGCCAGCCATCTTCACCGCATCCCCAATTACCGCAAGCCAAGCGAAGTGTACAAGGTAGAGAGGAAGACCTGCTGTGAAGGCTACCGCACCCCAGAAAAATAGGTTAGACCATACTTTATGATTCCTCACCTCAAGGTAAAGTGGAATTCCGGCGAGAGGCTCAAAGAGGTAACCCAGAAGAATCAGCTCAAGACCTAGGAACTTACCCTCCCACGTCAATATTAAACCAACAAACGTCAAGGCAACCGCCAGGACGGACGTGACCTTGAAGAAGAGAGAATGGTTGACCCTTGACTCAGAGTAGAAGAAAACGGCAGGAAATGCTAGAATCCATATTGCGGTTAACTGAGCTGCACCCAATGGGACTAGGGCGAACTTAATCCCAAAGACGTCCAACTCGACCAACAGGGTCAAAATGAGCACAGCGGCGATTAAACTAACCACATTCCCTCTAAAGTAAGATTTAACATTCATACTTTGGGTACTGAACGTCTTAGATTAAGTTCATGTTAAGGGTTGTTTACTGTCTCCTGAAAAATAGTTTTCAAATTGCGCTGGATCCACCGATGTTTTTGGCCAACCGGGTTGTAGGGGATCGTATCCTATTCAATCCTCTGAAGTCTTACGTCGGTTAGATGAGGGAAGTGATCCATAAATTTCCTGACCTTGGGAGTTATGACGACCCTGCAGTATGGGGCGTCCTTATGCCTCTCATAGTATCTGTGATGATATTCCTCAGCTGGGTAGAAGGCCGTGAAGGGAACAAGCTCCGTGACAATTGGTCTGGAGTACTTGGGACCTATCTGCCCAATTACCTCCTCTGCTATTCTCTTCTGCTCCTCATTATGATAGAGGATTATGGACCTGTACTGAGTCCCAACGTCATTCCCCTGCCTATTAAGGGATGTGGGATCATGAATCTCAAAGAAGACCTCCAGTATGTCCCTGTAAGTTATGATTGAGGGATCAAACGTCAACTGAACAACCTCTGCGTGGCCTGTGGTGTCAGTGCACACCTCCTCATACGTTGGGTTTGGCACGTGACCTCCCGCGTAACCTGGCGTAACGGAAAGGACCCCTCTGACCCTAGAGAATACCGCCTCGGTACACCAGAAGCATCCACCTCCAAGAGTGGCAGTTTCCATACATGCATGCTCGGCAAACCCTTTTCAACTTTTTTAAGCGGTGTCCTAATCTCATATAATGAGGGTATTACTGCTCTTCCTTATGCTTCTCTCCCTCTTTTCCCTGGCACCCACCTCCATGACCATCCCTCCTCCCCAACCTAACTCCTATTGGGCGTACTATTACGTTCAGCTTCCGGGGCCTGGGGTGGCGGAAGTGAGCGTGAATGAATCAGCCCAGCTGTACATCTTCACACCCCCTCAGTACACACAATGGGAGGCCCAATTTCCAGCCAAGGGAGAGATAGTGGATCTTAGCTCTGGAGAAAATTATGTCAATCTTTCAGCAGGTGAATATGTGCTGGTGGTTCCGAACCTGGAACCCAACCAAGTGTTCGTGAACCTAACCCCCCTCTGGGTTACGGAGCAGGTGTTCATTCCAAGACATTACTCCTTGGTGGTCAACGTTAGTTCTGAGGCTCAACTTTACCTCTTTACGCCATCACAGTTTCAGGAGTGGGAGAACTTATCCCCCTTTAACTACGTCCTGAACTTAACCCTATCTCCGGGCTTGAACAGAATAAATTCGCCCTACGGGAATTTCGTGGTGGTGATATTGGGGGTGGAAAGGGCTGGACTATTCCTGACTCCACACCTCTCGGCCCTCATTGAGGGCAGGAGCTCTCCGCCCACTGGGGTTGCAGCGTTAGGAGTGTACAACTTCAGTGGTAGGCTCTCACCATATGTGGTGAGGACAAGCCAGGTGCTGGGGTTCTTCAACATAACCGAGGCAAAGGTAAATTCTGCGAACGGTGATCCTCACGGCGCCACCCTTCAGCTGAACGTGGTATTCAACGGTTCTCAACAGTTCTGGCTTCAGGACGTCCTCTACTTCAACACTCAGAACATGTCTTCCTACCTTCTTTTTAACGTTTGGAACGTCTCCTACCCCAACGCCACAGTGCGTGTTATAGGAACTGGTAGCTACCTTCTATCCAATAGGGTATTCGCCGGCTCCTCTTATCCGATCAAGTTCAACTTCCCCTTCTCCGGTTACCTCGATCTCACCGAAAGCCCCTCACCGGGAGGGACTAACGTGACCTTTGGCTACATCATAATTCAGGACGGACAGCTTCTTCCACCTATCCAGAGATTCTTCGGTTGGGTCCTACTGCCCTCCAGCGGACAATTAACCGTGGCTCCCTCCACCACTGGAGACGGTACAGCCATGGACTCGGAGCTGGTTTTCGCCGGACCTCAAGGTGGGCTGAACGCCACGTTCACTTCCATGAATGCCTACCTCGCCCTCCTTTACTGGAAGGACGGCATAACACCGTTCCCCGCGGTGGGAGACTTCGGGGTGGACACGTTGGAGGGAGCTTCAAATCTCTCGGCCTCACTTTTCCAGGGACTAGTTCACATTACAACAGGCCAACTGAATGAGTCCATACTCACAAACGACTTCAGACCTAACGTTCCCCTAACCTTCCTGACCATAGTCAATGGGACCAGGGAGTCAAGTCTATACTTGACCTCTCCCATCCAATTGACCTTCGGGAAGGGAGCCATAGTTCATGAGTTCCAGGGAGGAGAGAGCTTGACGGTTAATGGAACTACTGTTGAGGTTTCTACCTCAAACCAATTTCAAAATGTAACGGTGGTGGCTAACTATCAGGGCAGCTCCCCTATCTTGGAGTACCTATTACTGGTGGCACTAGTGTTAGGCACGATATTCTTGGCGAGGAGAAGGTTAGGAGAATCCAGGAGACCTTAATTACCTAATGCCTCCTCAAGGAATAGGAGCATGGGGAGAAGGACCTTGTTCAATTTTTCCTGGTCGTAGGGTATATGTCCAGCCCCTGGAATAACGTGAAACTCGAAACTCTTTCCCGACTCATTCAACTTATTTACGTAATTGAGGATAGGTCGCAGGGGTGTCCTGGAATCGTTCTGTCCGGTAACAATGCACAGAGGGGCCTTAACCTTTTCGGCGTAGGAGATCGGAGACCTATCCCTCATTAACTCTCTATCCCCCCTGAGTAGGATGTCTATGAAACCCTTGAAGGAGCTATCTGACATGGAACGCATTTCCTCCCAGTCCGTCACAGGTGCTCCAGCGAATCCACACTTCCACATTTCGGGGTATTTCCCCAAAGCCATAAGAGTCATGTAGCCACCGTAGGAGTAACCAACAATGCAGACATCTTCCTGCAACGTCTTTCTGACCTCCACTACGTCCCTTAAGTCACCACCTCCAACATCTCCGACGTCAAGCATCATGAATGTGTCCCCATAACCCGTTGAGCCTCTGAAGTTAGGGGCCACCACCTTATATCCTGCCAGTGCCAACGAGGCAATCAGGGGAGTGTAGGTGTCGCTCACCTCCCCCCAGGGTCCCCCATGAACGTAAACCACAGTTCCTCTCCTTTCCTTCGGAGTTACGATATATGTTGGTATCTCTAAGCCGTCGAACGACTTCACCCTGTTAAACTGAACTTCCCCCAGCTCCAATCTCGTCCCACCGCGAACCACTTCAACCTGACCTCCCCTGAGCCTCATTATTGTGGCAGGAGTTGAAATTGACGAATAGTTGAAGTAAACGTCATCTCCGTCCAATAACGCCCCCAGCAGAGTTCCTTCAGGGGTGGGAATGCGGTTTCCATTAACGTATAGCCTTGACCTTCCGTTCCTTTGCCCTATGGCCACCAGCTTTCCCTGTTGAATGCTTAGAAAATATGATGCATCTCCCTCCAAAACCTTGGTCAATTCACCAGAACTGAGGTCAAGGTTGTACACCTTGTTTTCGCCCTCAAAGTTACTCTGGAAGTAGGCTGCCCCGTCGTGTAGAACAGGTCCGGAGTTCATTGAACCCTCCCTGGGAGTATATCTTCTGGTTTCGCCGTTTGCGAGGTCATGGAAGAAGAGATGAGAGGAGTTTCCCTTAAGTTCAAATCCCGTCAACATCTGCCCCTTGAAGTCAGTTACCTGAGACATGGGGGCCAACTCCGTAACTTCCTTGGCCTCAGTGCCTTCCACTACATAGAGGAAAGTTTTCTCCGATGACCCCACAAAGGCCACACCATCTCCCACAACAATACTCCACACCCTCATGGGGCGAGAGTTGATCGGGGTGACCTTATCCTCCTCGGCCAAGTAGACTCTGTGGAGCTCCTTACCTTGGGCCGTATCCATGGTGTAAGCTACCCTGTTTCCCATCCCCATGGACGCTCCTGCCACATCAGTGGCCAGGAGCTTGTCCTCCCTCCCATCCCAGAAGATCAGCTTCCTTTTTCCACCCTCCCAGGCGAAGTAAGTGAGCTTCCCTCCTCTAACTCCCAATAGATTATACTGAGGGTTAGACGTTACTTTTTCAATTAAAGAGAGTAAATCTGAGATCTTCCTTCTCATAATAAGCTGCAGATCCATAAGATTATAAAGATACTTCAAATCACCTTCGACTTTAGGTATATCACCAACGAGGCGACCTATAAGACTATAAAGATAGTGGTAGATAGCTATTTATTGGAATAAGAAATAAAAAATAGTTTTAAACTTGTTGGTATTACTCAGCTCACACCTCACTAATTTATCAGTATTGCTGAAGCATATCTCTAAATAGAGAATAACAGGAAGGTTAAATTCCCAAAACTGCTCATCATAATTGACCTTGTTTAAGGAGAAGAAAATCCTAGAAAAATGAGCCCTTAGTGCGAGAGATCGCAGATAGACGTCTTGCCCCTCGAATACGGACGTTCGTTAAATCATTTACAGCCCCATAAACTACAACCTTAAAACTAACAGGGTGTTAGTTTAATAACAGGGTGTTAGTAATTCTCTTCGACCATAGACCCAAGGAGACGAGGCGTGACCTATATGACAGGGAAGAGGAGTTGAGTGCACTCCACTCTGCGTCCTCGGAGCCCATAATTCTTCTCACAGGAGTCAGGAGAATAGGGAAGACCTCAGTCCTAAAGGTGTTCCTAAACGAATTGGAAGTTCCTCACGCCCTGGTCGACGTAAGACTGCCCCTTACCTCATATAAATCTCTCTATTCACTGTTTTCAGATATACTATCTCAAATTAATAAGAAAAAGTCAATTAAATCCTACGTAGAGCATATTAATGGTATTTCAATTCTTGGTGTAAATATATCACTATCTTGGGATCCCCGGGATAAACCGTCTCTACTCACGGTAATGGATAACCTAAACCAGGCTGGAAGGGTGATCTTAGCTTTTGACGAGGCACAAAATTTGAGGGGAAAATTAAGCAACGAATTCCTGTCTCTGATCGCTCATTGCTATGATTATTGTAGGAACATGACTTTCGTTTTAACTGGCTCTGAGATAGGACTACTATACGATTTTTTGAAAATGGAGGATCCCTCCTCCCCCCTGTATGGGAGGCACGTAGAAGAGATAAGACTCAATAAATTCAATGAGCAGGAGTCCCTGGACTTTGTGAACTACCCCGCCCTCACGGACGGGGCATCTCCACCTCGCGATGGAGATTTC
>JAFMDM010000076.1 GCA_017857195.1 Methanobacteriota archaeon | reverse complement strand
TGGGAACGATGAACCACCTGGAGGGGAACCCTCGTCCCCTCCAGGGCGGGGAGGAGGTCAGTTTAGGGATCTGCCTCTATGCAATTAGCTCTTAGTCTTTGAGTCCCCTACATTGGTTAACTTAAGATATATTATTCCTCCTGGAGAGGCCGATAATTCCACTGTCTTGAATCCAAAATTCTCCAACATCCTGGAGAACGCTTTGGCAGCACATGTGGTTGACTCCTTACTGAAACCCGTGCCCGCCACTCTTATTTCGGTGTATCCATCTGCTCCGTTAACACTGATGTCGCTTATGGGCAACAGCTCCCTTATGACCTGATATATTCCAAGAACGTCCTGCAGGTTCCTAGCTCTACCCTTGAGGTAGGAGGCCAATTGATCTCCAGCCCCCTCACATATGGATAGGAACTCATGTTGATTTGCCGTAAAACAGAGCCTACTTACGTTATCTAAATACCACGATGTCACTGGGACGGCGTCCATTGACTTCATTACCTTGTAGAACTCAAGGAGTCCCTCAAGTAACTCCAGATCGTTTCCTTCCTTCATGGCTCTTAATGCCAGTTTCAGGGCCATATTGGTCACCGCGTAGAGGGTATAGCCTCTCTTCTTCGCTTCATTCTCGAGTTCGGAGGCCACTGATTGATCCGCGGCTAAGTTAACTCTTCCCATTCTTTCCTTATTTCCTTGAACTCCAATGTCTTATAATATTTTTTCTACCAAATCACTAGATTGTTTCAGAAGTTTATCTACATGTATATGTGTGAACAAGCAGATAATAATCTTCAAAGCTCACAACTGAAGTATTCTATTGCAAGATCTTCTTGATATCACTATCACATTTCTCCAAGACTGCCATCACCTCCTTAGCCCTCTCTTCGTCCAATTTTTCCCTCGAAAGATACAGGAATACAGCCACGTCGAAGAGTCTAGCTATGGCGGCCCTGAAGACCCTTCCCTCTAAGAAGGCTTCCGTAATCTGGGTCTTTGAGGACTTTCTCGCGGCCATACCCCTCTCCGTTATTGTATATACTTTCCTCCCGTCTTCTTCTCTCTCCTCCGCCAATCCCTCTTCCTTAAGTTTCTTGAGGATAGGGTATATGGACCCAGGACTTGGTGAATAGATTCCCCTCGACTTAAGCTCGACGTACTTTATTATCTCATACCCATGCATCGGCTTCATGGAGATCGCATCCAAGATCATGTACCTTAGTAGTCCCTTCTTTACTCTGGCTGCGTTAATCCTTCGCATAGTTTAGAAATCCTACCACAACAAAAATAATGTTAATCTCTTACTTCCCTAAGTGTTTGCGTAAGTCCCCTTGAGAGGTTAATTACATCTTCCTCCCAATGGAGATGGGTGAGGAATATTTGGGGAAGTGTGGTCACGAATCCCTTACACAACATGGAGAACCTCACTCTCCTCAATCTCCTCCAATTCATTGCCACTAGGTCACGATATTGATTGGCGAAGGGAAGGGTGAAGATAGATACTACGTTTCCCACCCTATGTATAGTCACGTTGAGGGAAGCGTCCTTTAATTCCCTCTCTAAGAGCTTAGCATAGTTCACTCCCTTCTCCATCTCCGTGGACCAACGGGGTAATCCATTCCATCCCCTCTCAGTGCCGAAGATCAGCCACCTACCACCTGTCCTCCTGATCACGTAATCTGGCCTGTTCCCCAGAAGCCCAACTGCCCCCGTTGGGGAGGACAGGTAAGTCAAGGAATCGTCGAATACCACCTTGGCACCTCTGGCTCTTGCTACCTTGTCAATTTCCCTCAAACACCTCTGAGAAATCTTCAGCCCTCTCACCATAGGTTGAAGGAGGACCGTGTTAACCGTCCTCTTAGTAAGTAAGGTGTCTAGGACAACCGGGTCTGGAGGTATCTTGATTTTGGCCTCCGCTTGACTTCCTTCCAGAGCCACATCCACCTTGACCCTTTCAATCCTAGCGAGTAACCTGCTAGGGTAGTCCAGCTCCCAGAACCTCACCCTGAAGTCCCTGTACAGCCTACCTTCGGGACCCAGGAAGGCTAACCGATCTGATTCTATTCCAACCTCCCAAACCTCTTGTTGGAAGCAATATATTGCAGCACTGAACGCTGTTATAAGATTTGGGGTCCAGTTATACATTTCCAGACAACGGCAATGCAGATGTACCCTTTCATCTGGCTCACCAGAAAGCCCTTTAGTCAGGGCGGAGTTGAGCTCCATTGAGAGAGGCGGGCAGCATCAAATGGAACTAACAAGCCTTAATTAACCCGGTCCCTTAACATCGTTTATATGATCCAACTGAGAGACGATGTAATCTTGACACTTAAGAGCGCCTTGGACTTGTTTGTCAGGGATCCCAGAGCGTCGTTGCTTATACCAGAGGTAGGAACTAACATAGGCTACGCTCTACCTGATGCCAAGGGACTTGACGAGGTGGCCGCCGTCCCTGGAAGGATATCTCTGGCGTTCGGAAAGCCAATATACTGTCTCCCACCCGCCTTTGGGGCCTCAGATCATGTGACCAGAGTAATTCTGACCGCAATGAAGTTTGATCCCCCAATGAGATCTGCTATTAACCTAAGGTTTGTGGAAGGATTGAAGGGAGAAGACGTTTACGTGTTCGACAGATCTAAGGAACCCCTGGACTCTGCCAAATTGGAGGGAAGGACAATGAACTTCATGGTGGAGTCCGCTTTCAAAAGTCGTCCAAGGGTCAGATATATCCTAGACGTTGGGGCGCACGGAAAGGAACCCAGTACCTTCGTGATCTCCACCGACCCGGTGAACGCAGTGAAAGAGGCATTGAGTCTTGCGGAGATGATCAAATGATATCTACGCTTTTTGCAGTTTATATGATAATTTTCAATGGAAGTCATGGATATTTCTATTACTACGGCGGTAATGTATCCCATATATCTGTTCAACTTAATCAATTTCACTTCAATGATTCAGGGGCAGCCTCACAGTTGCTTAAGCCATTCCTCCCAACAACGGGGGAGAATCTTTCCCTATCCTCTGGGACTTTCACTTTTGCATTCTCCGCAGTTCCAAACGGGCAGACGCGCACGAACTTCGAAGGCAAATCCTACGTCATAGAGAAAATGAACCTCACCTTATCCCTTGGAAACTCAACGTTTCATGGGTATGCCTACGTGTTTCAGGACGGTCTCATATATAATCTGTCCGCTGGTCCTTTGACCATGCAGTTGAAGGATACGAACTATCAGTTATCTTCCTCCACTCCAATTAGCCCAGTACCGTTTTACGTTGCATCGGCATTCGTAGGAGGAGCAGTTGTGGCCTATGTTCTGTCTAGGGTTAAGAGACCTAAAGGAGGGCAAAGCGTGACCAAGAGAGATACGCCCTATTGGGTGGACTAAATGTATGCAGTGGAATTGGTTAACTTGCATAAGTCCTACTCGGACAGGAACGCCCTAGACGGCGTAACGTTAAACGTTAGGGAGGGGAGGATCTTTTCCTTGCTGGGTCCTAACGGTGCTGGGAAAACTACCTTGATAAGGAGTATGCTTGCCCTTATCTTCCCGGACTCTGGGAGGGTCAGACTCCTGGGAAGGAATCCCTTCAGTGAAAGGTTTGTCATGAAGAGGGTAGGTTACGTACAGGAACTTCCCAATCTTCCTCCATTCATGAATGGGCGGGAGTTGTTACAACTTTCCGCTAGAGTGAGGGGATGCGGCGAATCGAGGATAAGGGAAGTCCTAGACGATGTGGGGATGACGGATCATGCGGGCAGAAAGATATCCAAGTACAGTAAAGGTATGGTTCAAAGACTTGCCCTGGCTGAGGCGATGTTGTGTGAACCTGAGCTCTTAGTTATGGATGAACCCACCATAGGTATGGACCCAGCTCTCAACCTTCATCTTAGAGAAATACTCGATGCACTGAAGAAGAAAGGAACCACCATATTCTACTCCTCTCATCAATTGGACGAGGTGAGAAAACTAAGTGACGAGGTAGCCATAATGTATAGAGGAAGGATTTTCGCTAGGGGAACTCCCGAGGAGATAGTGAAACAATATGTGGGGATAAGGGTCAAGGTCTCTGCCGATAACATAGAGGAGGCAAACCAATTACTTTCAGACTTACCCTATGTCTCCTCCACTTCAAAGGAGGGAGGGAAGCTTCAGGTAGTTTTGAAGGAGGACAGAAGGCATGATTTACTTAAAGCCCTGATGGAAGGAGGGGTCAGAGTATATGACTTCCAGATGGAGATGGAGTTGGAGGAGGCTTACGTGAGGGCCATACAGGAGGCGAGGGAGAACGGTTAGCTGGATAATCTACTATGAACTCAAGAGGGCCGTGGCCAGGAGAAAGGTTATAGTAATGGTGGCCATAACGCTTCTCTTTGAAGTGGGGATATATGTCATACTATCTCAACTTAAGACCCCTGCCATTGAACAAGTCCTCTCTCAATTACAGGGGCATCTGTGGCTGGTGGGTACAATGCTTCCATTGAGCCTTCTACTTCACTTCATCTCAATTTCAATTTCATCCGGCTCAATGTCAGAGGAATATGAACAGGGAACGGTTGACTTCTTTCTTACTAAACCTGTCTCCAGAACTGATTTCGTCCTAGGTAAATTCGTGGGAGGTTACTTGTTAGTGGCATTGATATATCTGCTTATGGTTGTGTTGTCTCTCATCATGTCCATTGTTTTCTTTGGTCCACAGCAGGACCTAGGGTACCTAGCAGGGTTGATTGGCTCGGTGTTATTCTCCGCTCTACCTTTTTATTCAATCGGATTTATGTTGGGTGAGGTACTAAGGAGAACCACTATTTCCTTCCTCTCATCCAGCTCGGTTCTAATAGGCTCCATACTTATAGGTGGCGTCCTTGTGTTTGTGAGTAAGCTGCTTTCGTCCAACTTATTTGTCCAGATAGCTATCGCTCTTCCCTCTTGGGGAGCGGTGGAGTTACCTTTCCTCTACGCCTCAGCGATACCTAACTCTTCTCTAATAGTCCAGGCGGTTGAGGTCTTTCCATCGGTGGCTGGAAGTGTTGAGGCTGCGGTTCTCTACTCCATTGCCTATTTCCTGTCGGCCTGTATAATTGCGTTTTTCAGCTTCACTAGGAGGGATATACCAAAGAGGATCAGCTAAAAAACTCTCCAGTGATCCGTTTCCCTCCTTTTACCTCCTCCCCCAAGACCCTCTCCGTAAGGTGGGCAGTTTGCTGGCCTTTCTACACCAACTAATCCTTTTAGTGGGAAAAGATGAAATATGTATGAGCTAATAGCCTGGAGAAAGGTCATATGAAGGATTATGACATCATAGTGGTTGGAACCGGATCAGTGATGAATATAGTAAGCGCTGTGCTAGATGATAGGCCAAACTTCAGAGTTGCGGTGATCGATAAGGATACACCAGGAGGAATATGTCTAACCCGGGGATGTATCCCGTCCAAAATCCTACTCTATCCCGCCGAGCTTCTCAGGGAGGCCTTGAGGGGAGAGGAGTTTGGGATAAAAATTAAAGTGCAGGAAATAGATTTCAAAAAAATTATGGAAAGAATGAGAAAAATAGTAGGAGAGGACGTGGAGCAGATCAGGAAGGGACTAACGAGCACTGAAAACCTTGACTTCTATAATGAGAGGGCGGAATTCGTCTCCCCTAACGTAATGAAAGTGGGAAACCAAGAAATAAGATCTAATCTAATAATTTTAGGACTAGGATCGGAGCCCCTCATTCCACCGATAAGGGGTCTTGAAGAAATCCAGTTCCTCACCTCTGATACTATCTTGGAGTTAAACGAGTTGCCATCTAGGGTCTTAATTGTTGGGGGAGGGTATGTTGCCGCTGAATATGGACACTTCCTTTCAGCCATGGGCTCCCAGGTGACGATAGTGGGAAGGAACACAAGGCTGCTACCCCAAGAGGAACCGGAGGTTTCAGAGGTTCTAAGATGGCACATGTCCACCTATTTGAACGTGCTTACTGGGTACGAGGTCACTGAGGTCCAAAAGAGAGGAAGTGAGATAATAGCTAAGATTATTAATGTTAAGACTGGGGAGAGAAGGGAAATTCCCACAGATAAACTACTGATAGCTGCTGGCAGGAGGAGCACTTCCCATTATTTAAAGCCGGAGCTTGGAGGGGTGAAGACAGATGAGCATGGGTGGATAGTGGTCGATGAATATTTGAGGACCACGGCTCCAAACGTTTGGGCTTTGGGAGATGGATTGGGAAAGCATATGTTTAAACATGTGGCCAATTACGAATCGGCGGTGGTCTATCAAAATGCCATATTGGGAAGAAAGGTAAAGGTTAACTATAATGCTGTTCCCCACGCTATTTTCACATATCCTGAGGTTGCCTCGGTTGGGATGAAGGAGGAGGAGGCGGTGATGCGATTTGGGGGGGACCTCCTGATTGGCTTCTATCCCTTCGAGGAGACGGCAAAAGGAGTTGCAATGAACCTTCATAATTCCTTTGTGAAGGTCTTGATAAACCCGAAAACAGGGAAGATAGTGGGGGCTCATGCCATAGGTCCTCACTCCTCAATTCTTATTCAAGAGATTGTATTGGCCATGAACTACCAAGGAGATCAGATTTCGCTGGTCAGAGGCTCAATGCACATCCACCCCGCATTATCGGAGGTAGTGGAGAGAGCTTTCTTCAATCTAATGAGTGTGTCTCAATACCAGGAATTCAAGTCCCAGATCCTGGGGCAGGAGAAAGAGGGAAGTACTTCGAACCAGATAGGCTAAACATTTAAACCACAAAGTGAAGCCACTCCTATGAACAGGGAGCTCTTTCTTTTCACGATACCGCAGTCCCTAGACCAAGAGAATTTCATATTAGATAAGATACTCAGCAGGTTTCCCGACCTTGGCGATCCTGTGAGTTACCAAGTCGCCCACAGATCTAGGTACGATGTCATGATCATTTGGTTCGAAGATTACAAGGTGGTTGTTAAGTACGACGGTAAGGGAGAGGCCCTGGCCTCCATCCTTAATAGGAGGAAGGAAGGAGCCATGGAGAGATAGTAGGTTTATTTGTCAAATGGCCATGATTATGTAGGGTAGTTTTGGGGAAAAGGATCCTGATCTTCCTGCCCTTCAGGGGGGTATCGGCGTTAGTTTACGGCTTAATGGCTGTGTTAATGGCTTTCATATCATTTAACTATTTTCTAACTCTGTTTAGGTTTGCATCTTTCAGTTATGCTCAAAGTATACTTGCCGCGTCCCTGGCTTCCTTTGTGAGTCTAATGGCGAGTCCTCTCAACCTTGTCGTAAAGGAAGTGAACAGAAAGGTGATAGCTCCAGCCGTAGATACGGTGTATATCTTCGGTATACCAATATACTTCCCAAGGTTACAGGTTTCTCTCTTTCAAACCTTAATAGCCATCAACCTTGGAGGTGCCCTAATTCCAGCTTTACTCAGCGGCATTCTATTTCAAGTATTCCAGGACACATATCCTCTCCTGATTTTGGACATTCTTGTGGTGACCTTAGCCAGCAAATATTTGGCCAGGGTCGTCGATGGAGTGGGTATAGTGATGTCTCCCATAATACCACCCTTAATTTCCACGTTGGTGGCCTTCCTCACGTTTGATGGGCACTCCTCCCTGATTCCGGCTGCCGCCTATATTTCAGGCGTGTTAGGTACACTGATTGGGGCAGACCTCCTAAATATGCCTAGAGTCCTGAAGGCATCCCCTCAAGTGGTGAGTATAGGAGGGGCTGGAACGTTCGACGGAATATACCTCACTGGCATTCTTGCCATTTTATTTAGCTATGCCGTCGTCAACAGTTTCCGATAAACCGTGAAGTTAATATACTTTGTATGTAA
>JAFMDM010000075.1 GCA_017857195.1 Methanobacteriota archaeon | reverse complement strand
ACCCTTAAAGTGATTCAAACGGAATGATAAAAATGGCAACTAAACTTAATATTAATAGGGGTGCTGTACTACCTGCTCGCCCCTGGACTCTTTCTGAGGTGAACCACCGCGAAACCCTTAAAGTGATTCAAACGGAATGATAAAAATGGCAACTAACGTTGAGGTGGACCA
Source organism: Methanobacteriota archaeon (assembly GCA_017857195.1). GTDB lineage: Archaea > Thermoproteota > Thermoprotei_A > Sulfolobales > Sulfolobaceae > Sulfodiicoccus. The sequence continues at coordinate 8,079 of JAFMDM010000075.1, read as the reverse complement.
GGAGGTCAGGGCGAAATTTCCTGACCTCTTCGGCCTGAAGGTAGTGAATGGTAGAAAAATAAGCGTGGAGGACATCATTGGGAAATTAACGGTGGAGTTGGAGGGGGAAATTGAGGCTGCCTTAACTGAACGCAGGAGGTTCCTTAACTCAAGGGAGCCCGTCAGGAGGAAGTACGCCATCCCCGGCTGGGAGGACAAGTTCGTTGACCCTGTGGATGGAACTGTCAGGACTTTCAGGGAAATAGTGCAGGGACTCATTGACAACATGAAGGGAAGGGACACGCCCCTGGCCTGGAGGCTTAACGACACCACCCTGCCGCCGCCCTACGCAAATCCCCTCACCAACCCGGGGCTGGAGCTCACCGGCCCATGGCATCCCTTGGACATGGCCGTAAAGCAGATAAACGCGGACGTTTCCGCCACCATGGGTCCAGACGATGAGGACGCCGCCCCACCTGACTATAGGACGTTGAGGGAGAAGGAGGTGGGCATATTCGCCTCCAGGAGCAACGAACACAAGATACTTTCGGGCGAAGTGAGGGAGGTCCAGGTCGTTAAGAAGGGGAAGGTCAGGAGGTACGTCATGGAGAAGCCCATGGAGAAGTGGCCCACAAGCTTCCACAGGGTCCCGGGAATGCATCTTAGGACTCCCTTCGTGAAGGTGAACGGAAGGCCCGCACCGAGCATAATCGTGGACTACGTCATACACGCCCTAAATGACTTCGAACCCTTGAGGAGAATGGGGAGATCCCTCCTGTTCTATCAGCCCAAGGTACAGCAGCCCATCGAGGCCTCGGTCGTAGCCAAAATAGTGTGGAACCTGGAGAAAGTCATGGGGGCGTCAACACCTGGAGAGTTCATAAAGTTCAAGGCACTCTACGAGGAGGCCAACGCCGGTAGGTTCTTACCAGTAATTATGTGGATGTGGAGACATTGGCTGCTTGGGACTAACGTGGGGAGATGGGACTACACCGCGAGCCTAATAGAGATGTGGAAGGATGAGAGGGTGCTCCCTGACCCCCAGAACGGTAGGCTAATGGGGATGGTCGCACCTCACATGATGGCCTACCAGAGGTACAACGGGCTCCTCAACCTGATGGCAGGATTGAGGGATGGCGATTTGAGGAACGCGGGCGCCATAGGGGGAATGAACGCGGTGATGCTCTACCAGAGGTCGGATCCCTACGGGAGGGACAGGCATAACCCAGTCACACTGAGGTCAATGTGGATGGACAAGATGAGGGAGAGGCTAATAGGACTGATCTTCGTGCCCGAAGGGGAGGTGGGAAAGGTCACCCTTGAGGACGTTCTTTCTGGTAAAGTTAAGGGAAAGCTCTACGACCTTTACAGACAGAGCTGGGTCGCATCCCCGGACAGGGAGTACGTGGCGGCAGGTAACTTACCGTTGAGGACGCCACTGGAGAGGCTGCAGTCGCTCCTCGACTCGCCGGAGCAGTGGGAGGAGAGGGAAGGAAAGAGGGTCGCCCCCAAGGTGACCAGCGGCCTAACACAGGACGAGAGGAAGCTTCTGAACAGTTTAGGATTGGTGGACGAGAGGGGTAAGATCACGCCCTGGGTGTTGAGGATCAATTCCCCCGAGGAGTTCCTCAACTCACTTGGAAGGCCCCTGTGGGACGCCCTCTACGACGTCAAGGAGGGGGACGTAACCGTGGAGAACGCTCAGCACGCCCTCTACATGGCCGCAAACTACGGCTTTCAGGTGCTCAACGGCAACCTGGCCGCAGCCATAGATGACTACGTTCTCTTCCCGGGGAGGGTGGTGAGGTTCATGAACGATCTGGCAACCTACAGGATATTCGTCAGTTGGCTGTGGACCCTGTTCCAGAGGGGAGGAAGGGTCACAAAGGACGGTCATCTCATGGGTCCCACGATGACGGATGACGGGGTACTTCCAGCTAAACCTGAGGTGGAGGTTAAGGCGGGGACGCCCTTCGACAGAACAATGCTGGAGAGGATGTGGGAGCTTCACGACAGGTGGACCAAGGAGTTCTTCCAGGAGTTCGATAGGGTGGCGGCGGTAAGGGTGGTGCTCTCCCTAATCACCGACGACGAGGAACTGGTGGGACCTCTGGCCAAGGCCCTGCTTAAGTCCACTGAGGAGGCCTCGAAGTTGGTGGGTCACCCCAGGGCGTACGAGCTACTGTCCAAGGTAAGTTCAGTGAAGGAGGTGTTATCGAGGGCATACGGTAGGGCTCCCACCTACAGGAGGGAGATAACCGAGGAGGAGGCAGCGTCCGAAATAGGTAAGATCCTCGGCGTGGAGCAGTCCCGTTTAGTTGAGGCTGTGAGGGCCTCAGCCCCCATGTTCGACCGCTCAATGGCCCCTGTGATAATGGACGTGCTGAGGAGACAGATGCTCTGCCCCACGTTCATACAGCACAGCGCCAGGGTGCTCTTCGTCATAGCCGGCATGAGTGGTGAGGAAAGGACCAAGGTGTTGGACGCCATATACTACGTAAATGGGAGGGGCGAACCTGTCTACAGGAACGAGAGGGGAGAACCATCAAGGGAGAGGATAGTTGAGGCCGTAAGGAAGGGTGAGCTCCCCCAATCAGCGTTGGAGGCACATGACTACGTTTATGATATATATGAGAAGTGATTTTTCAAAAATTTTCAACATAAAAAGAACTACTGGTAAGTGGTCCTGGCCTGTTCCCTGAGGAAGGAGAGAAGGTAGTAGGGTCCTCCCGCGTTCCTACCTGTCCATCCAGAGTCCTTCCATCCGCCGAAAGGCTGAACTCCAGGCATTGCGCCAGTGGTGGAACCCACTTCCCTATTGGCATACACCACCCCGGCCTGAACGTGATCGAAGAAGTACCTCACCTCCTCCTGATCCTGGGAGAATATTCCTGCGGTCAGACCGTAGTCCACATCGTTCGCCAACTCCACGGCCTCCTTAAGGTCCTTTACTTCCTTCACCAACAATATGGGAACGAAGAGCTCCCTCTTCCAAAGGGGGCTGGAATAGGGTAGGTCAACGATCACTGTTGGCTCCACCAAGTAGGTTTCCTTGTCCTCCCTGACCCTTCCTCCCGTCAATATTCTACCGCCGTCGCTCTGGGCCTGATCCACGAACCTTCTGAACTTGTCCAGGGCGGACCTGTTTATTAGGGGCCCCAGGAAGGTCTCCCTCTTCCTTGGATCCCCTATTACCGCCTTCTCCACCCTGGCCTTCAGCTGTTTGATGAACTCCCCATAAACAGGGGACTCCACGAAAACCCTTGAGGTGGCGCTGCACTTCTGCCCTCCGAAGCCGAAGGCACCCCTAAATGTGCCCTCAACCGCCTTCCTCATGTCGGCCTTCGAGGTGACCACGGTGGGGTTCTTTCCTCCCAACTCCAGCACTGCCGGCCTGGGCCTTAACTCGATGAACCTCTTGAGCAGTGCGTGCCCGACCTCCCTGGAGCCCGTGAAGGCAAATCCCGCCACTTCCAGGTCATGGTCCAACACCTTTGACACCTCCTCACCAGGGCAGGTGACGTAAGTGACCACCCCCTTGGGGAAGCCAGCCCTCAGCATCATGTCCACCAACCTATAGGCTGAAAGCGGGGTGTCTGAGGACGGCTTCACCACCGCGGTATTTCCGGTAATCACCGCCCCCAGTGTCATTGTGGCTGTTATGGCCAGGGGGAAGTTGAAGGGGGATATGATGAGCCAGGGACCGAAGGGCCTCATCACGGAGACGCCTTCCTCCCCCCTCATTGTTCTACCCTCCATGGGCCTTACGTAGCCTCTGTTCTCCTCAAGCAGCTGGGCGTAATAGTTGAAGTAATCTATGGTCTCATCAACCTCAGCCACGCTCTCGAACCTGTTCTTGCCGTTCTCGTACGTAATCGTTGCGGCCAGGAGGTACTTGTTCCTCCTCATCTCCTCGGCGACCTTTACGGTGAGCTCGACCCTCTCCCTCCAGTCTGACTGGGACCACTCACGATATGACTCCTTGGCCAGCCTGAGAGCCTCCTTAACGTTGGACTGATCTCCCCTCTGGAATACCCCGACAACTAGGGAATTGTTGATAGGGCTCCTCACCTCAAATTTGTTCTGCAGCCTCACCTCCTCACGTAACAGGAGTGGGTACTCCCTACCCAACTCCATCCTCTCCAAGCCCTCCTCGAAGAGCCTGTGAAATTCCTCCTCTCTCCCCTCACTGAGGTATCTTTGGTAAGTTTTCTCGTTGACGAAAGGCATGACCTAGTAGGGAAGTCGGACAATTTAAACTTGACCTCGTGGCCTCAAACCTGACTTCTCGAGGACTCGCCTTTTTCAGACTTCTGTGACTGGAGCCAGTGAAAGTTTATGCATGGTTATTTTTTAGCCATTAAGGGGAGTTAGGGGCGGAATTCACCTTAGCAGGAGGAGCGGTCTCCAATTTCTACGGCTCTATAAAATAGACAAAGCTAGACCTCGGCTTATAGAGCTAGGTCTACCCATGCGGAGTGTGTCGAGAGTGTAGTCATGAACCTACAAAACAAGGGTTAGGGCGTTCTCCTTGAGGTAGCGTTATTCGTCTTTTGTAAACCATTCTTGTTAGGTAGAAGGAAATTTCATAGCTTTGTGCCAACACCATGAAGCCGGTAGTACGAAGTTTTTATTTACGAGGGCGGTCGAGCTGAAAAGGTGAGAGAGGAGAGGCCTGTCAAGCACACTATAGACTGATTGGGGCGATCAAACAGGTCCTGGGAGAGGTAAAGGACTTCAGCAATGAGGTAGATCGATACCCCTAGGCCAACTGCAGATAGGGAAAAAGTCACAGACGTGTCTGCGTCTATGCTGGCCCCTAACTCACTCCGCTTTAAAAATGTTAAGGGGTTGAGATAAGAAATCTAGGAGAAGTCCTTAGGGAAGCGAGTTCACAGTGATCTCACTCAGCCGAGAAGTCGAAGTCACCGCTCCCAACTTCAACCTCCAAGTACCTGTCCTGTAGCCTGATCCCCCTGATCCCCTCTGGAATCTCCTTGGCCCTACCCTCGGCCCAGATCATGCTCTTCCCCTCCCTCACCGCCGCGTTGGAACTGGGGATGGGGACGTAGACCTTAGCTGAAGTACCCACCGGAATCGAGACCCTCATCCTTGTGCCCACCCCCCTCTCCATCTCCACCCTCAATGGACCCCTCACAGTGTTGAGGGAGACCGCCACGAACTTCAACTCCACCTGATCGGGCCTGATCTCGACCTCCTCAAAGCCCGGCTTGATCACCCTCACCCCACTCAAGTTCCTGTAGAACCAAATGTCCACAGTTCCGAACATTATGTGATTGTGAGAGTTCATCCCTTCCCCAGCCAAGTACTCCCACCTCTCCCAAATCGTGGTGGCCCCTTCCCTTACCATATATCCCCAACTGGGGTAGGTGGTCTGGGTGGCAATGATGTATGCTACGTCAGCCCTACTGAATTTGCTCAACACCTCCAAGAGATACCTGGTGCCAACTATTCCCGTGTTAAGGTGATTATCATGTGTCACCTGGATGTCTCGAAGTAGGTGTTTCACCACGGTCTCCACTCTCTCCTGGGGGACCATGTCCAGGGCCAGGGGGAGGACGTCGCAGGTCTGGGATCCGGTGGCGTAGTGATCTTCCTTCAGGAAGGCCTTGTTGAAGGCCTCCCTCACTTCCTCAACCAAGGGGGCATACTCAGAAGCTTCCTCCTTTCTCCCCAGGATCTCAGCCATGGCGGAGAGGGTTGAGAGATCCCTATACATCACCCACGTCGAGGTAACTTCCAGGGGAGTCTCGGAGGGGAATATGTGAGAGGGTGGACACCAGTCCCCCCACGTTCCCATCTTACATACGTAGTTTTCTGACTTAGAGAGGAGAAAGTTCACCCACTTCTTGACGCCCTCGTAGGTCATCTCCAACGCTCGCCTATCGCCGTAGTATAGATAGAGAGTCCAGGGGATCACTGTGATCGCAGTCCCCCACGCCGGATCTCCGGGGATCCTCCTCCAGTATGGAGGGACTACCGCGGGTACTACACCCTCGTCCGTTTGGGCGTCCAGGATGTCGTTGAGCCACTTCTCGTAAAACGCTGGCATCCAGAAGTTCAACACCGCTTCCTCCGCGCTGAGCTGGGCATCCCCAGTCCACCCCATCCTCTCGTCCCTTTGGGGGCAGTCCGTGGGGACGCTCATCAAGTTGCTCAGCTGCCCCCACCAAACGTTCTGATGGATCTGGTTCAGGAGTGGATTGGAGGTCACTAAGTAACCCGTGGGCTCAACGTCGGAGTGCACTACTACTCCAACTACACTGTCCAACATGGGGACGCCAGGGTAGCCCGTGACCTCCACGAACCTGAAGCCATGGTAGGTGAACCTAGGTCAGAGGATACCGCTCCTGCTCATATCCTCTTACGCCAAGGAAGGATACGTGGACAACTACACGACATCCGGTTACTCAATCCTGGCCTTCATTGATTGGAACTGGGGACTTCCCTACCTCAAGCCCATAGTGAAGGAGTTCGGTTACCAGGGAGTACTGGGAGCGTTTAATTTCTCCTCCCCCAGGGCTCCCCTACCTTTAACCCCAGAGAACTGGGCTTATCCGGTCCCCCTCCAATACTCCATACGCTACGGGTACGTAGCGACAATAAACAACAACTACACCGCCTACCAGGAACTTTACCAACACATGAAGATGGGTAACTATTCCCTCCCCTCACAGTTCACTGAAGGTAACGTCAACCTCATGGGACCGACAGTCCAGGGCTCTGGATACAACTCCACGATAATTTACGTGAGTCTGGTAGTAGTAATAGTGGTAGCTGCGGCATTTATCTTAAGGAGAAAGTGATCTTTTTTACCTCTTTCATATCTCAACTCCTTCCAACCTTTCAGCTCTGGAAACCTCCCAATAAGAATCTCCACAGGGGAATGAACTCCACCCCCTCACCTCGTCCTAGTAGTCCCAGGTGACCGCGATCCTCCTCTTGACCTTGGCCTTACTTAAGCCCTCAACTTCTCTCCTCGGAACCTCGTCCCTGCCAGAGGCATAGGTAACTTGTATTCCTATGTCCTCGACGAGGAAGTCCACCTCATATTCGTCCCCCTTCAGGTAGAACAATCTCCTTCCACTCCTAGCTATGTGAAGGGCTACAACATTCTCCATGATCCTACCCTTAGCGTCTGCCATGGCTATAGCTGACGCGAAACCTGGAACTACCACGTATACCTTCCTGGAGGAGGTCATGGCCTCCCTCGGCCTCTCGGTGTACCTCTCGGATGTAAGAACGGCGTAAGCGTCCACCAGGCCTCGGAACCACTCCTCCACCGTGTTGTTGCTCACCTTAAGTGTCCTAGAGATCCTCGAGAGCGAGACCTCATTGGAGAAATACCTCATGACATTTACCGCGAACGCCTTGAACAGCTCTATCCTCTTGATCCTCAACCTCTCGACCACGTCCTTATACACTATGTCTGAGAAGATGAAGAAGATGAAGTCCTCGGATATCTTGAGCACCTCAGGAAAACCTCCCATGCTAAGGTATTCCTCAAGTTCCCTCTTGATCACGCCCTCGGATCTCGTGGTTATCTATCCCCAATTCCCTCCACCTTCACTCCCTTGAATTGAAGGTACTCCTTGAACGAGAAGGGATACAGCGTAAAGTTCACATGTCTTCCAGTCAACCTGCTGGAGAGTTCACCCGAAAGCATCCTGGAGTTGCTCCCCGTGATCACCACCTTCTTCCCCTCCTCCCTAAGCCTCGAGACGAAGAGCTCCCATCCTTCAACGTTGTGTATTTCATCCAGCAGGAAGTACTCTACGTCACCCTGCAATTCGTAGATGTGCCTCTCCAAGCTGGACAAGTCCTCCACCCTGAGGTTGGCGAGCCTATCGTCGTCAAAGTTGACTTAACCAAAGTTCTCTCCCCTCAAGATCATCTCAGCTAATGTGGACTTCCCACCTCTCCTTAACACCTAGGATAGCGAGAACGTTTGGATGAGAGATAACCCTTAAGATTTAGAACTTCCCTCTCCAACATCCTCTCCCTCTCGAATTTTTTATTTAGCCTCACCATCTGATCTGCTAACGTTTGTCTAAAGATTCATCTACATAATTATTCTCG
>JAFMDM010000074.1 GCA_017857195.1 Methanobacteriota archaeon | reverse complement strand
AGTCTTCCTCACATAATAGTAAAGACCGGAATAACCGCTTGAGGCAAGGGCTGATACCACTGCGAAAGTGAGAGGGAAAGCCAAGAGCGTTGTAAAACTTGATAGTCCCGCCAATTGACCGAGAATGATAGAGGACTGAGATAGGGCCTTAATAGGATAGAGAAGGAACAGGCTGGCGGGTACTAATCCCTGAGCTAGTCCAAGGAGGATGGCGTTCCTGACCTTAAGGTAGCCTAGAGGTATTGATGAAATGAGGGCAGTCCATAAATATCCAAGATAATAGACTAGCAGATACGATAAAAAGAACGAGACAACAATTGCCCCCAACGCCTTCAAGTTCATGGTAATAACCTCCACTGAGCCACTGAACTATAGTTTCCACCCATTGGATAGTACCCGAAGTTAAGCCAGGCCTGAAGTTGATTTTGGAACCAATAACTTGCTACGTTCTCCGAAGGACCCCCAGGAAATACCCCGTAGAACTGCCCGTCTCCAGGGTCCGCCACGAATCTGAGCGACGAACCTACAGTCACGAAGGGTAGAGGGACGGAAACAACATAGGGGAAGTAGGCTGCGGCCACAGTGTGCGAATCTCCCCATTGAGGGGTGGGACCTATTGAGAGGGCTGTCAGTCCTAGAGGACTGTATAATTCCAATTGATGTACTTTTCCCCAAGTCCAACCTGATACGTTAGGGCCCAAGGTAGAGTTGAGGTATTGAATTTCCCTCACGAACGCCTCCCTAACGGCAGAGGTGAAGCTGCCATTAACCCATGGGGAGTTCGGATCGTATTGTGCAATATGAATCAGGTCGGTGACCAAATAGGGGAGATCTGGCGCATCAAGCTGAGATAGCCCATTGGAGGACAGGGAGTTATATATGGTGATGTTGGCGAGCTCAGATACCAAATAGGTGTAGACCGTGGGTCCGACTTGTCCCTGATAGGTAGAACCGTTCCACTGCTCCAATTGCTTTAAGGCCTGAAGTTCCTGACGTGACGTGGAAAAGTTGGTCAAGGCCTCTATAAGGAATGGCTTGAACATCAAGGCCCAATAATCAGTGACGTTTGACTGCAGTTCCTCCATATTGGCCAACGTCGCATGGGGATGAGATGCGAGGTAGTGATAGACTATTTCCGCTCGTCCGCCTGAGCTCCAATAGCCTCCCACAAAGGGAAAGGGATAATTTACCCACGCCGTAGGCTGGTTGGGCGCGAAGGCAAATCCCCTGGTAGGATCATAGGCCGCAGGCAAATAATTAAAGGGAACATAGCCGTATGGCTCAAAATTCCCAGAACTTCCGTTCAGCGGAGCCCTTGCACCTATTACCTGCACCCTTTCACAGTTAGGAAGAGTCTCGTTTATAAGTGGATATAGCCCGTCATCAATTATGGCGGCGTTGTGTAGACTAACTATTGCCAGGTTTTGAGGAGGGATGACCCAGTAGTGGGCGGCTCTAAGGAGGTCAGAAAAGTTGGTCGAGTTATCCAAGAGGATCTCAGCTAACACTGTAAGAAATGGAACCTTTTGGGCAGTCCAGTAAAGGCTTATTCCATAATTATCGCTCCTGGCCACTAAGGGGCCGTTGTTTGTGTAATAAACCGTATACGTTTTACCCATCAAGGTATAGTTGTAGCTAGTTAATGGTAACCACTTGCCCTCAAACTCATAGTAACTTCCATTCAATCTCTCAAGGTAAGCGTTTGAGGAACTCCCAGACGGTGTGGTAAGACCCCACGCGGTGGTCGCTGTATGCCCTATTAGAACCCCAGGGATTCCCACGAGACTCCACCCTGTTACGTTGAACCCCCCTCCACCCAGCTGAATTGGTATCCAGATAGAAGGTGCCGTTAAAGTCAAGTGCGGATCGTTGGCAAGTAGTGGCGACCCAGATGTTGAATAATTTGATGTCACGATCCAAGAATTACTCCCCATATCTTGGAATTGTACGTAGGGGTCGCTTATGTTTCCCAACGCCTGTTCAAGGAGATAGAAAAGCGACTTCATGGTTGAGGAGGGTACTCCAGTTGCCCATCCTTGATACCAATCAAGCGACCATAAGTAGGATGGGGATATTCCTTGATCAGTCAAGCTATATCCGTTCACGGCTCCGTTCCCAGGCATTACGGTTAGATTGCCGTCAACATAGTAGGGATAGTAGGGATTCAACTCCTGAACCATCGAAAAGTTATACTTGGAGTAAAGCATAGCGGATTGTAGTTCGTCAGAAAACCCCGCCGTTAAGCTCCACGACATGTATTCCGCTATATCCAGGGTATATAGGGGGGACCACCTGTAGGGTTTAACGTGAAGTAGCTTAAATCCTAAAGGAAGGTTCCTGGGATTGAGAGATGAGATGTAGGAGTTAACTCCTTGAGAGAAGTCCTCCAAATACGAATAAACTTGAGGGTAGTGTGATTGGAGGTATTGTGCACTCATTTCGGCGTTCTGGGGTATGCCTATCAAATGTTCAGCAACATCAGATTGAAGTGCCTGTTCACCTACCCAACTACTTAAATTACCAGCAGCCAAGAGAGCGAAGATCTCCATTTGGAAGAGCCTCTGACTGGCCTCATAGTAACCCTCAGCCCTGAATAGGTCGCCTGCGTCTGAAGCATATACGTGGGCCATGCCGTGGGTGTCTATCTCGATGGTGACTGGAGAGGTAAGTTGACTCATGGTTATTGTTAAATTAGTGAACCTACCTCCACCCGCCAAAGTAAAGAGTCCTGAGGTGGGACTCAGTAGATTTAGAGGAGAGGCCAAAAGTGAGAGGGCGATTGCCGCTATGACTAAGAGTATAGCTACGTATATTTTCACGAAAAAGGACTTTTCACCATGGTTAATATTTTTACTTTGACTGATCTGTACCTGAGATCACGTCTAAGGCCTCTGCATAGAGGAAGCCTAGTATGACCCAGCCAAAGAATACGTCCTCTATGGATTTACCTATGCCAGGAAGAGAATATATTAATACCCATCCTGAGATGGCGGTAGCCACAAGTCCTATAGCTATCTCCATAACTCTCTTTCTACCCCTCTTGAATGATAATCTGAGCAAAGAGAAATTGGCTGATAGGTGAATTAAGATATTGCCCAATCCCGCCAACGCTCCCAGGATGAGAAATGCAGAATATATGCCCAAATAGTTGGCGAGCAGTGTACTGATGATCACGAAGACTGCTCCCACCGTACCTTCAGCCACTAAGGATCTACCCTTACTCTCCAACGCGAATAAGTGAGGGAGCCTAGAGTCCTCGGCCATTGCCTTCAAAGTCCTTGAGGCAGCCAGCACGTACGACATTCCCCCGAGGATTCCGTCGCTGAGAGCAACGAAACCCAGGCCTAACTCTCCGAAAGTTCCAAGACGATACAGAAGATATGTGACCAGGTTCCCAGTGAATCCCAAGGCACCCAGAGAATAGAAAAAGAATGTGGCCAGCGAACCACCAACTAGAAGTACCGCAATGGCGGCCCGACCAATCGAAGTTTTCGCATCCTTGGCCTCCCCGCTCATTGGAGCTATTGAGCCGTATCCCGTCGGTATGCCCAGTCCAAAAAGCACGGCAGGAACTAGATTTGGAGAATAAGTTACAGGATTGTAAAGGACCCATGACGCGTCGCGAAGGAAGAGAAGGCCAAGTCCTATTAGCACTATCATCTCAATGGCAGAAATTACTATCGCGTAGGTAGCCGAGGCCTTAATCCCAGCCAACACTAGAGCTGCCGCCAAGGTGGATACAACAAATGCCAGGACCCATTGCTGCATGTGAGTGAGGACGTAAAGGACGTAGGCAGCTCCTGCCAGAAGTGTCCCACCATAGGAAAGAGCGTAAAGGAGGTAACTCCATCCTGTCTCCAATCCCAACCTCGAGGTCAAGGAGTAGAAGGCATAAACGTAGTAACCTCCTCCCCTCTTAAACCTCCTTGAGAGGTAGTAAACAACAAGTCCATTGAAGAGAACCACCAAGGTGGCCAATAACATTGCCAAGGAGGCCGCCCTACCTACCTTGGCTATCATAACAGTCCCAAAGGTAAGGAGGGAGATGAATGGTGCTTGACCTCCGAAGGATATGAAGAATAATTCTTTGAAGCTTAAGGTGCCCTTATCCCTTGAGGTCCTTGGTTGTTTCTCTTCTTTCTCCATCCGAGTATTACAGGCCATTCCCACATTTATAGATGAAGGTTGGGAGGGAGAAAGAAATTAAACTATTTACTCATAACAATTCTAAATATACTAGTCTTACATTTTAAGGGGTGAATCAGTTAGGCGAAAAGTAATTTCTATTCGGGTTAGATTATGGGAGTTACTTTCAAATTGGAGTGTTTACAAGAAGCTCTACGAACCTATCGCAATAGGGATCAGGAAGGTTCCTTTCAATGAAACCTTGTCCAGGTGAAGTTGAATCGAGTTTTCTGAGGAAGGGGGAGATCCCCATGGAAGGCCGTTAACATGTCATTGAGAACATGTGGTTCAACCTGTCCCCTTTGCATGGACCTTTAGGACAAAGATTTAACCAAATGGGAGTCCTTTACACCTTTTGATAAAAATGGGGAAGTATGCCTTCGTGCTATATACGGACCCAGATCAGAGGAGTGAGATGGTCAAGGCCCAACACGCCCTACAAGCTGCCTTGGAACTCAAGAAGAAGGGACATGACGTAAAGGTGTTCTTCGACGGGCTCGGGACGAAGGTACCAATTCACGATAAGACTAAGGAATTGGTCGAGAAACTTTCAAAGGAGAATGCCATATCTGGGGCATGTGGATATTGTGCGTCTCCCCCTCATGTTAACGTAGCTGAAAAACTGAGGTCAGCCGGCCTAAATCTCATAGGCAATGAACATGACCATAGAGACATTTCAATGTTCATAGACGAAGGTTATCAGCTTATGATAGTATAAACCAAATGGCTAATGGCTGTAACGATCTTAGAAAGAGTTTTTTAAATTGAAGCTCCTCATATTATCTATGGTGAGCATAGTGGACATTGTAAAGAAGGAGTTATCCAAACAAGTCAGCGATCTTACCAGGGAATTCTATGAAGAGATAATGCCTCCCGTTGATGTCTACGAGGAAGGAGGATATCTAACTGTTAAGGCAGACATACCTGGATTCAAGAAGGAGGACATAAATGTGAGAGTGGTGGGCCAAGAGACTCTGGTCATATCTGCCTCAAGGGAGGCAAAGAAACAAGGAGTGGAGTATGTGATACAGAGACCCAGAAAGGTGGAGAGGCAAGTTAAGTTACCTGTGAAGGTTGCTAAGGACGCGGAGGTAATAGGCAGGTACGAGGATGGCGTCCTCACGCTTAGGATCCCCGTTGAGGGGGCAGTGAGGGTTAAGATCGAGTGAATGCGAAGGATAGACCAAAGAGCGCAACGAGTAGGGATATCAGATCGTTCTTGGTCAAGAGGAACAATACTATTGCGATCCCTATGACTATCTGAGGGACGTAATTTCGTCTAGGTCTATTTTGAATCACGACTCTGCGTTGATTCAACAGTGCAGACCTCAACTTCATGTTCACCGCGCTAAAAAGATCCCTTACCTCCTCCTCCATAGCCTCCCTAGCCAGTCCCTCATCCTCCAGGAACTGAGCTAAGACCCCTATGAAATCGAAGTCAGGATCTATGGCCCTACACAAACCCTCGAGTTCATTTGTCATTCTAATGTAGAGGGCCATTTTCTGAGGTAGCCTAAGGGGAAACTTGTAGAACACCTCATCAGCAAGCCTCATGAAATCTTGAAGTTCAAGTTCATCTACCTGAATTCCCTGCATTGACTTCATGAAGAGGGAAATTCCCTCTGCTAGAACTTCCCTATCCGCATCTGGCTGTATGGCCCCTAATTGATCAAGGATTCTGACCAATCCATAAGCGTCCTGCCTCAAAAGAGTGACGTAAGCTCTAACTAAGTTCCTTCTGGTCGACTTATCCAATCTACCCACCATCCCGAAATCGTAGAGTATAATTTTCCCTTCCTTATCCACAGCCAGATTTCCAGGATGAGGATCGGCGTGAAAGATAGGTTTCTCAAGAAGCATGGTCATGAAAATTTGAAACACCCTATATGCCAGCTCCCTTCTATCAGTTATTTTGAATGCCTCCTCAGACGTTATCTTATATCCAGGGAGATACTGCATGACGAGGACCCTCTTCGTGGCCCCTATCACCTTAGGTGTACGTACCCTACTGAATTCACTAAGTTCCTCCGTGATTTTCTTGAGGTTTTCTGCCTCCTGAATGTAGTCCATTTCCTCAATTATCCTCTTGGAGAAGTCATCAACTATTACCCTGAGCGATTCTATTAATGACTCATCAAATACGGCCTTTAAATAAGGAATAAGGAAGCGTATTATCCTGATGTCCTTCTCAACCACCTTATTGACCTCGGGCCTTAACACCTTAACCGCAACTTCCTCTCCGCTCTTCAACCTACCCAAGTGAACCTGTCCAAGACTGGCTGAAGCTAAGGGGATGGGGTCAACCCAATCTAACTGCGGGGCGTCAGCGAATATTGCGTTTCTCACCCTATCGAACGGCTCTGGTACAACTTGATCCTGTAACCTTTGAAGTTCCTTAAGATAAGCCTCAGGCATTACATCAGGACGGACGGAGAGAAGTTGGCCTAGCTTTATGAAGGTAGGACCCAACTCCATTATGGCATCCACGAATTTCCTTGCTTCCCTTCTCATCTCCTCTTCGTCCGGTTGCTTATCCTTGAGTAACTGTTGCCTAAAGTCCCTATACTTGAGAACTCTAGGTAGCATAAGCCTCACTATTTTCAGCGTTCTTCTTACTGGGAGCATTACATCTACTGCATTACTCTCAGGTAAAAGATATTGGTGAACTTCACCATAACGGTCGGCCTTTAATTACCCTAATATCGTAGGCTAGGTAGGTTATCTGACGGCAGAACTCCTGACAGATGGGGACGAGGTTTACCTCATTGAACTCCGGTGCTTGCGCTAGCAACTAACAGAGGACTGGAGTGAAGAAGTAGAACCTTGGTCAGGTCATACCTGCAGCATGTGGGGGTTTTCGTTCTCCGGAGCAAGATGAATAGAGCTGACCAGATTTTTAACAGGGAGATGGAATTGAGATCGAATTGTCCAGAGGTACGAGGAAGCTACAGAAGTTGGCAGGTGGGAGCTTCACCATAACTCTACCCCCAGACTGGGTGAGAAGAAACGGGCTGGAGGGAGGAGAAGAACTTGTAGTGGTAGAGGGATCAAACTTCGTTAAGTTAATGATACCACAAAAAGTTGAAGCGAAGAGAAGTATTAAGTTCACTGACCAGGAAACAACTACATATCTTCTCTCCGTCCTCTATATGCAGGGAATATCTGAAGTTACGGTGGAGTCAAATGGAGTAATCCCCCAGGAGGCTAAGAGAAGAATGAGGGAACTTCAAAGAGAATTGATTGGGTTGGAGCTGGTAGAGGAAGGATTCAACTTCCTTAAATTTAAGGTGAAGGATGAAGAGGGATCCACAATTGGTCAAGAAGTGTCGAGGTTCGCAGAGAAGGTTGTAAACATAGCCAAAGATCTAAGTGAAGGAGCAAATAATTCAATAATGCTGAACGACGTCGCAGAGAGGGCCGCCGAACTCACCAGGGACTACAGGGCCGTCATAAGACGAATCGCCAGGGCCGTGCAACTCAATGAGGAGGACAAACTCCCACCAAAGGATGTAATACTGATTGCAGTTGGAACAAGGGACTTGGGAAGACTTCTTTCACACCTGGAAAGTGCGGCTAGGACAGCGACAAATTGCAGGTCCCTGCATCCAAAGGTGTTGGAGGGCGTAAGGACCCTAGCAGAACTTGTGAGTACTGCAGTGAATGTGTTCCTGACTGAGGACCTAGATAAGGTTCCCGAGGTAAGGAGGGGAGTGAAGTCTCTGAGCTCTATGGGAGACCTTGACTCCGATGTCTGTAGTAGGGAGGTAGGAAAGGAAATAGCAAGAACCTCCAGTTATATCATGGCAATAATGGACGATGGGGTTCACAAGAGTGTCCGTCTGTGAACCCCACTCTGATGGCGATTCCTACGGGAATTTGCCACTTCGCCGCACACTCCCCATTTCCTCTTGGGTAGTGGCTTAACGGCCACAACATAAGTTAGCCTTAGAGACGGTTAGTGGAGCAGAGATGTCACTGAAGCTGAATTGGGCGTACATCTGACCTCCTCCCCGCCCTGAAGGGCGAGGGTTCCCCGAGGTCTCAGGTGTTACACCCCTTTACGGGTGCTACTCCGTTATGCAGTACTAGGAAAGATAA
>JAFMDM010000073.1 GCA_017857195.1 Methanobacteriota archaeon | reverse complement strand
ATCTCCATCGCGAGGTGGAGATGCCCCGTCCGTGAGGGCGGGGTAGTTCACTGTGTAACGAGTCTTTTCCCACTTTGGCCACATCGACCGAGTTTACAATAAGCAACAGTGTAGGTCACCTGTGAGGTGCAATAAGTCTTTTACTACTATTATCATCGGCTTTGTCCTATGGTCCTGTTAACCCATGGCCATTTTTAAGTTTCCCCGTGGCAATAGCTGGAATACTACTCTGGGTCATGAACCAAAAACTGTAGGAGTAAGATTAGAAGAGATTAATGAAAATCTAATAACCTTCTCTGTTGAATCAACAAAAAGTAAATAGTTACAGATATTTTTGGTACTTCCATCTGTCAACGCTTATCCTTTTTCTTTTTGTATGTTTGTGTGTAGTGTCTCACAATAACTCTTCAAGTTCCCACTAAGGATGAAACGAAAGTTAGGAACATCTCTTTCCCCAATTTTGGTTCATTAAGAAATCCCCCTAAGTGGCTCGCCCACATGATGTTGCCTACTAATATCCTATTTTACATCATAAAAGATATTAAATCAAATTATTTAAGATAAGAATCTACAAAAATCATTTAAGGGGTTATCTGTCCCTTGGCCACGGTCTTCGCCCTCCCATTAGTATAACTCAAGAGGTTTCCAGTTCACGGAGACAATTGAAAATCTTCCTCCCTCAAATTTCATGACTGAAATGGAAGCATTATCCACTGGAATCCTAGCGAGCCACTTATCTGCGGCACCCACGGCCATTGATATAGCTGCTCTTATCGGGGCCTGATGACTAACAATTATTACACTCTTCTTACCTCCTTCCTGTATCTCCGATATCCCTGAGAGCAATCTTCCCTGTAGTTGCTTGAGCTTCTCAATGCCATACTTAGTTCCATCCCTATAATACTCGTCCATTAATTCAACATCTCTCTCTGGTATTGAGGCTACATTTTTTCCTACCAAAGATCCTAACCCCACCTCCCTAAACCTATCGTCGACCTCAACTCTCAGGCCTAACTCCGAGGCCAATTGTTCTGCGGTTTGGGTGGCCCTGAGAGCGGGGCTAGAGATAATCGCTTCAACTTTGATTCCTGTCATGGCCTTAGCCAGGGCCTTAGCTTGGTCTACACCTCTGGGAGTGAGGGGAGTGGAGTCGTTGGGGTAAATCCCCTTGGCGTTGGCCTCGGACTCACCATGCCTTATGAAGTAAACTATCATTCACTCCACAATAATAATAAAGTAAAAACTACCTTTTAACCGAGAGGGTTGAGAACTTAACCTGAGGCCTCCTCCAAGGGCTTCCTTCTTAGTTCAGGCCCTAATATCGCCTCAGCCACAACACCCGCTAGTAAAATCACTCCTGTTATTGCGAAAACAGCTTTCAGTCCAATGGGAAGGAGGGCAAGGAGAACGAAGTTGCTCACTGTGCTTAGGGTGCTTCCTTCCAGTGACACCACTAAACCCTCAAGGAGCAATCAGTCTCCTAGGATGAAGAAAATCTTCCAATGCCATCTACTCTAGGGTAATCTGTCCGATCCTGGTGGAAGATCCGTCTCCACATATTCCTTCTGTTCAGTCATTTATTCTATATTAATAAATTAAACAAGACTCATATTTAATTTATAATTATTCCAGTAATGGAAGAGATGGGCAGTGATGATCTGGGAAACGTTATTTAGCTTTACAGCAATATAGTAATGTTCCCATGCAGTTGTTTAAGTTCAGTAAGGAGGATATGGTATTCCAGAAGCTCCAGATTATGACCCAAGATATAAAGACGGCTATATCAAAGCTTCATGAGACTTACAATAGTGTGAAGAGGGGGAATAGGGACGCATACATAGGGGAAATGGTTAGGATCAAGACAGTTTATGAGCACGTGGCAATGGTCAGAGAGGAGGTGCTCTCAGCCCTCTACGGTGAGGCCTTCCTTCCAGACTTCAAGGAGTCCATGGTTATGCTTAGTCAAGCAATATACGATACATCCAAGGCTGTTAAGGATACGGCCAGGGCCCTCACTTTCAGGAGAGTTTCTGAGAAGTGCCTCACCATGCTCACGGAGCAGATAGAGGCCTACCTTTCTCTCGTGGAAGAAGCATCTTCTAAACTATCGCTCATGGTCTCTCAGATGTCCAACGACATTGGAGAAGCAATAAAAACCGGTAGGGAGATCCAAATCCTAGAGAGGTCGGGTGACGAGATTAAGGATTCGCTTTTGACAAGACTATACGAATTGGAGTCTCAAACCGACGTCATAAGTATACTTCAGCTCAAGGACGTCATACTATTCATGGACGATATATTGGACTTCATGGAGGAAGCAACCATGAGCGTTGAAGTGTTCTATGCCACCCTGAAGTCCTAAAATCCCAAAACTGCCTTGAGCACACCAAAGGTGGCTATTGAGACAATTATTGCGAAGAGAGGCGATACCACCCATCCTCGCACTAGCCTATTCAGTTGTCTGCCTAAGTCCTGCCCTGTACCTCTCAGGCCGAGCCCCACTATTCCACCCACCATGGTCTGAGTGACGGATATGGGTATGCCAAATAGGGTGAGAACTTCAGCTACCATTGAGCTCCCAATCACGGCAGAAACTCCTCCCACGTAGCCCAACCTGGTGAGTCTGAAGCCCATGGTTAATACTCCTTTGTTGGATGTAACGTATACTCCTAGGGCCGCCGCCAGGCCGTATGATGGTAATGTAACATATATGGGGAACGCCGAACTTCCTGCGGAGGCCAGTAGGCCTATGGCGTTGGCGCCCAACACAAACGCGTTTAGGAGTCCCGCACCTAGTATGAGTATTTTGTAATACCTTAGTTGTCTTAGTAGTCTCGCCTCAGAGTGCACTACCCGCCTCATTGTCCAATACAGTCCTAGCACAGTAATTATGGCAATTCCCGGTGTGATTATCCAGAGGCCGAATGCAAGAAAGAAGGCCCTCCAATCAAATGTCACGTATTGTCTTGAGAGGAGTGTGAGGACTGCCAACGATGGGTATAGCATCTGAGTCAGGGAGGACGGGACTCCAATTCTATTTAAATAGAAGAAAGCTGCGGTTGAGGAGAGCAAAACTGAAAGAATAATGAAATCAATGAAGTCCCGCGGACCGTTAATTATACCTCTTACGCTCTCCCTCATTGTAATTCCACCTATTGAAGCACCTAGGAATATGGCAATTGCTGTAAGGAGGTACGCAGCCTTACGACGAACTACGTTGGTTGAGATCAGTATTCCCAATGAGGGAGATATGTTGTTACCGCCCACAAAGAAAGAGGCCAGCCCTCCCAAAACGAAGACGATTTCTCCAATTATTGTCATTTCTTCTCCTTCACGAGTCCTTCTCCAACACTTCTAGATATGAAACCACCGCATCTCTCACCAGGTCACTCCTGTTCGTGTATCCCAGTTCTTTGCACATTTTGTCAACATATCTTATGTATTCTTCATCTAATTTGAATGAAATTGTCGTATTACCGTCAACATCCATTACTATAGTCCTCCTATTGGCTCCGCTTAACTCTGTGTCATCGGCTTCTCGTTTAACTTCGTTTTGCTGCTTAGAGAATTTAGGCCTTTCCATATGCCTTCAGTAATACGTGGATCATATAAGATTTCCTGCTCATCTATCTCTCCTATCTCCCTCCTTTTCCATTTAAATCCAAGTCGATTTCGATCTGTGATCGAACTTTAGCGTTCGACCAGTTGTGTTTTCTCAACTCTTTTCTATACCCGTGGACTCTATAACATAGATACTCCTCAACTATAATCAACTACATGACCTTAGGTATGACGACATTTATCTGATGAGAGAATAGTTTTGAAAGTTGATTTTTGTAATGTTCTGATTCTTGAAGCTATAGGTTCGATGTTGATAGTAGGCCAGTATCAGTCCAAACTTTTTATTGTCAGGATATAGAATTCATATCTATGGAGCAGTTGGTGGAAGGTAGAATAGTTGAATACGGAAAATTGAACAAAATATATTCAGACACCGTATATCTCAGGGATTACCTTAAGGCTCTGGGAAAAGTTGGTAATCAGACGGGGCTTAGTCCCCCTCCTGGAATGCCTAAACAACTGTTCTCGCAGATAGTTAACGGAGCTCCACCTAGGTTGGGGCCACTTCCGGTGGAGGGAGACAACCCTTACCTAGTCAAGGAGTTAGGGTGCAAGGTCTCAACCGATAGGGGAGAGAGACCACTAGGGGCAATAGTGGACCTCTCCAAAGGAGTGAGGGTTTATCTTGTTTTCGAGAAGCCTCAAACGGTGGTGGGGGTGGACGTGGGATTGAGGCATCTTGTCACTGCGGTCGCAGTGAGTTCTGGAAGGCCAGTGAAAGCGAGAATGTGGGGTGATGAGAAGCTCAGTATGGAGTTCATGAGATTTCTGGGAGAACCTCAGGGACTAAGTAGGGTCAGCGGGCTGAGACAGAGGGTGGAGAAAATGTTTGAGGAAGTTGTGGTTTACATAGCCTCCTGGAATCCTAAGGCCGTGGCCTTGGAGAATCTGAGGGAAACCACAGGAAGGATGGGTACCTCGTTAAGGATCCTTCAGGAAACCTTAGAAAAAGTCATGTATAACCATGGTGTGAAGTATAGGAGGATGAGTCCTCTTAATACGTCGAGAATTTGTTCCAACTGCGGATATAGGAAGGGCGATCTGGTGGGATCCCTATTCCAATGTCCCGTATGTGGCTACGTTGCGGATAGGGACTACAACGCTGCCCTAAACCTGGCCCTGAAATGTTACTATACCTGTTAACTTCCCCTCACAGCCTCCAGGAAAGTTGAGCCCACGTCCCATAACTTCACGGTTTCATGCTCTTCGGGTCGAGGAAGGGTAGATATGTAGACCCCATACTTCTCGGTTTTACCCCCTCTAATACCAAATGGTGAAAATATTATGAAGTCATCAGCCTTTAGTGCGACCTCCTTCACCAATGAATCCAATGCCCCATAGACAGGACATGGATCCTCCATTTTCATCCTTCCCAACGCAGTCACTCCAGCTATAACCACATTGCTCTCCATGAAGATAGCCTCCCTGACCTTGGTTATTTCTTCCACATAGGATATGGAGTTGTTATAAGGTAAACTCACCTCACCCGTGGTCGGATCTGTTAAAGGAACATTCACTAGCTTTGCAGCGGCAATGGTCGGTAGCTCCAGCTCATTGGCTTCCTTAAGGAATCCCTCTCTCGATATTGGCTTCATCCTGAGCACGCTCTCCCAGCTTGGAGATGGATGAAGGCCCACTGTATTTACCACTACTCCTCTAAAGGCTGAGTTGAACAACGTAAGTATTGCCTGAGGTTTACATTTCTGGAATTCGCCGTAACTTAGGCCGTCAATTCCTAACAACACCTTCACGTTTCCACCTGCCCACTTTCTCCCTTATCCAGTGACGTATGTCGTAGAATAAGATGTTATCGTATGGGCAGGCTTCCACACAGTCACCAACTCCTATGCATCTAACGGACTTGAATTGCCCCTCCCTTATGAAGTGTCCCGCCATATCGGTGTTTCCAACGGGACAGGCGTTAGCACAGTCTTTGGTTTTACAATTCAGGCATGCCTGTGGATCCCTTACCCTCAGTTTGAAAAGTCCTATTCTACTGGAAATTTGATTGAAGGTGCCCCAGGAACACCATCCCTGCGTTGCACAAGCATATGTACCAAAAAACGGGGAAGCGATGAAGACTAGATACCATAGGAAATTAAAATATAGACTATATAAAAATACAGTTGTATCTACACCCATGATAGTGAAATCGATTATCCCTTCTTGATCCAGGAAAGATACCACTGCGGCAGCTATCAGAGTTATCCATACTGTGAGGGCTATCACTTTTACAAAGGGCCTAATCCTCGAGGTCAGGGTCTTCCTACCTATCCTTGAGGTCCTGTTGAATACCTTCAGGGAGTTGTAGAAGGTCCCTTGATACATGGTCGGCGCTGTACAGGTAACAGAACAAATCTGCCTAGATCCGAAAATTGCGGAGAGGAACGCTGAAACTGCATACGTTCCAATTATCCCAAACAGGAAGTCCCTTGAAACTGGGCCTAAAGTGCCAAGCCCCATGCTCCACATGTAAGGTATGAAAGCCAGTTTCGAGGCCAAGGGGGAGAAGTAGGGTATGAAGATGGTATAGATTCCATATGCGCTAACCATGAGTATTACCCTTATCTTGTTCTCCAGCTTCTTGAGCTCCCTCAACCTGAATAGGGCCAGGAGTCCCATCTCCGTTCCCATCATTATCAGGAACCATTGTGAACCGGTTACTGTAGCTACCAAGGAGAGGAAATCATAGGGAATTCCGACTAAGCTGGGTACCCAGCCTAGAGCCAGAGAACTTAGAAATCCCTGAAGGCCGGGGCTAAATACACCGGTGACGAAGTCCATAACTCCTCCCATTAACCATTCCATCACGAAGGTGATTAAGATGAACGTGAAGGTCCATTTGGCGTTGCGTAAATAGTTAGTCCTGCGCCCACTTGGTCCCTCTATTGACCTATAAATGAACCAAATCATGGAGGAAATCATTGAGACATCGTAAAGCGCCCAGTTCCCGGTCAGGTAATAGGTGAATTCTCCCCCCATCATCGCGGTGAAGAGTAACATCAACTCAAGAGTAGTTGTTGTGTCTTGGGTTGCCCTCAGCTTGTCCTTATAAAGGATCTCATAAATTAGCACAGTGGCCAAAAGCATTAGTATTGTGGTTGACCAAATGGTCGCCTCCGCGTATTGCTGGTTGTTGAAGGCCACAGGTGATATTACCGATATTGGCAACAAGAAAAGCAGGTAGTTCCTCAAATTTCCAGATGGCGTCAAGGCCAGGGAAAAGGACATCTCGGCACCCATTGAGCCCAAGTACCAGTAGTTCTGCACTGCGTCAAGAACCGATGCAGGACTACCTGTTGTCCAAGAGTAGAATAAGGCACCCATGGAAAGTTCAGCTAAGTTCATGAGTATAACGAAAGCCACCACCGTTGATGGGGATCTCCCTAGTCTCCTTCCGTAAATGATGGGAGCGAGACCGAAGAACATGTACGCGGAGTTAGCCAGTAACACGTAGGATAGGGTATTCCTATCTATAAGGTAGAAGTATGCCCCTAGGTTCATTGCTATCATCATCCCTGTTAAATAGAGCACAACGTCCATTCTGCTTCCTCTCTTCACTTCCCAAATTAGGAAGCATGAGAACGCTGCCATCGCTGAAGCTAGGGCTAGCTGCTCAATCACAGGTATCATTTTTCATTGGTATTATATAAACGTTTGTCATATAGTTTTTCTGAGCTCTCAGGTCAATTCGTGTTGCTGCCACTTGGTCTTACTCTGTTCTTCCTCATCCTGATCGTCTCCCCATAGATGAACCCAGCTATAACCCAACCCAGGAATGTATCAGCTATAACCCTCTGGGCAGAGGTCAGCGAAAATGCCAGGGTAATTAAAGTAATACAAACCGCGGCAATTCCCACACTCATTTCAAACTTCCTTCTGGCTATCCTCTTGGCGCTTATTCTGAGAAGGCTGAAATTGGCGGAAAGATGAACAGCCAATCCACCCAAACCTGCCGTAGCCCCTAAAACTAAGAAGACTTGGTAAGGACCTAAAGTTAATGTAAACGGAAGAACGATCAATGTAAAAATTAAGATCGTCGCTCCAATGGCGAGGAAAGGTCTCGTACCCTTCACCTTCGCTAACTTCCTGGGAAGTACGCCGTCCCATCCCATGGCAAATAGGGTTCTGGATGAGGCAGTCATGAATGCCAAAGTGGCCAGGATACCATCATTTATTGCCACAAATAAGAGAAGAGGTGTACTAAAGGGTCCCAATAGTCTACCCATGAAGTCGAATATGGGTAGACTGGAGTTAAGGAGTGCTGATAACGTACCTGACCTTATCGAGAAGTCTGCTACTGCGTAAGCATCCAAAGCCATTAACATACCACCTGTTAGAATAACTAATAATGCAGCTTTTCCTACCGTTCGTTTTGCGTCTTTAACCTCACCTGCCACTGGTGTTATTGATCCATATCCTGTCGGTACCCCAGTTCCGAAAAGTATGCCAAGCCAGAGTGTCACGGTAGTGGGTGGGTTATCGGGGAGGTAGAAGTGGAAATTTGCCCCATATAGCCCCAGGATCGCTATAACTACCAATATGGCTAATTCCATTGCAGCTGCAACTATGGCATATCTAGTTGATGGCTTTACCCCCAACAGCAGCAAGAAGATCGACGGGACTAGAGGGATTATTACCGATAGCCAAATCGGCAATCCGAGGACGTAATTTATTATAAATGTCGATCCAGCTACATAGGCGGAGCCGTAGAGGACAGAGTAAAAAAGGTAGATCCATCCCGTTTCAATTC
>JAFMDM010000072.1 GCA_017857195.1 Methanobacteriota archaeon | reverse complement strand
CCTCATACTTGTCCATAATGTACCTGACCATGGATTTTATCCTTCCGTTGGGTCCGTCTATGAGCCGACCGTTCTCAACATATACGCCGAAGCACCACGTGTCTCCACTTTCCTGCTTGGTCCACCCCAAATGGTTTGCCCTCTCTCCTAGGTTTAGGGGAAGGGGAGGGTGAAGCTTCATTCCAGAGGCCTCCTGGACCCTCATGCGCATCCACGCTATGCCCATGAGGTAGACGAGGTACTTCAACCTGGCCCAATGCCTGTTCTTCCTGTCCCCCCACTCCGCCTGAACCCTGGCAATGGTGTCAAGGACCTTAAATAGTTCCTCCCTTGAACCTACGTAGGCAAGGGGTTGAGCCAGGGCGGCGAAGGTGGGGAAGGCGTTATTCTCCCCTTGGGAGCCACCAACATAGACGTTAAAACCTTCTAACCTGCCATCCCTTACCACTGGTACCACTCCAACGTCGTTGGTCAGGACCTCTATGCAGTCGTCGAGAACATCTCTTTCCCCCAAGAGAACTGACGCTATACCTATCTTAAATTTCCTGGGGAGAAGATTATCTGGATATTTGAAACTGCCCTCCTGCGGTCTCTCCATTAGCCTGGGACTCTCGGATAACTCAAATATCTGCACGAACGCCCCAGTTGGTAATTTGAAGTAATTTGCCACGTCCCTCGCTAGAGAATTGGCGTCGAAAATATTGGAGTATCTTGAGAGGGGACAAGCCACGGTGTTCCTTACGTTATCGCCGCATCCATTGAGAGTTAGGAGTCCAGAGGACACCAGCTCCCTTACCAACTCCAACAGATTGGACTTCCTGACGTGATGAAATTGTACGTCCTGCCTCGTTGTGAGCTTTATGGATGGCCTAGGCTCCCCAGTGTAGGCGTCACTGACGGTGTATTTATTTGAGATTTGATCTATTGCCCTCCACTGTTCCGAAGTTAACGGACCGCCTCCTGGTATGGCCACCCTTATCATATATATGTGGTCCTTTCCCTCCCCTCTCTTCACCTTGTCCCTATTGAATTCAGCGTAAATGCCGCATGACTTAAGAACGTCCACTGCCTTGGCTGCCACTTCGTCACCCTCTTCCCTCAGGGTGGCAGATACGTTCAGTCCGTCCGTCCTCATTCCCCTCGTGGAAAGCTTGACCTTCTCGACTTCACTGTACTCGCTCCTATCCGTTCTAAACCTAGGATTTATTGTGTCCATATCGTTATAGACAATAAAAACAAGCTATAAGTTAATGATCTTTCTAACTATGAGCAGTATTCAATATTATGCCTGTACGTACTCTCGTTAGAAAAATTCAACCTCCATATGCCCAGGAGTATAGGATCCTACTAAAGGATACTAAAGTTGATACATATATAGAGAATATATCGCGACCATGAACGATTCTTCTACCAATTACCGTAAAGAATGTCATCATTAAAAAATGCGTAGTTTGTGGGCGTAATATTTAAAATCCTTGAACTGTTGTGGGAGTCATGGACTTCGAGTCTAAGACCGCGGAGGAGCTGGTGAGGTGGACCTTTCAAGAGCACGGGGAAAGGGCCTCGATCTCCTGTAGCTTCGGCGCTGAGGATGTGGTACTGGTGGACATGGCGTATAGACAGGGGGTTAAGTTCAGGGTGTTCACCTTGGACACGGGCAGACTACCGCAGGAGACTTACGACGTAATGGAGGAGGTGAGGAGGAAGTACGGGATCAACGTGGAGGTTTACTTCCCGGACAGGGAAAGGGTAGAGGAGATGGTGAGAAGGTTCGGCCCCAACCTCTTCTACAGAGGGGTGGAGCTGAGGAAGTTCTGTTGTCGTGTAAGAAAGGTGGAGCCTCTGGCCAGGGCCCTAAATGGACTGACCGCATGGGTGACGGGACTAAGAAGAGAGCAGTCCGAGACAAGGGCCGCCGTGGCGAAAGTTGAGGTTGATCAAGCTCACGGAGGTATCCTCAAGGTGAACCCGTTGGCAGACTGGACTTGGGAAATGGTGTGGGATTACATAAGGAGCAACGGGGTGCCGTACAATAAACTCCACGATAGGGGATACCCAAGCATAGGATGTGCGCCGTGTACGAGGGCCGTGAGGCCTGGGGAGCCCCTTAGGGCAGGTAGATGGTGGTGGGAGGAGGACAAGAAGGAGTGTGGCATGCACTTCTAGGTGAGTGGCTTGATCCCGGCACCGCATGGAGGAAAGTTGGTGGACAGGCTAGTCCGCGGTAGGCGCAGGGAACGCTTACTAGAGGAGGCGAGGGAAATTACAAAACTTGAGCTTGACCTTGGGAAGGCCCTTGACCTAGAGAACATTGGAGAGGGAGTGTTTAGTCCACTTGAGGGATTCATGAATCGAGAGGAACTGACAAACGTATTGAGGGAGAGAAGGTTGCCAGACGGAGTACCCTGGACCATACCCATACTTCTGCACGGCCAGTTGAAGGAGGGAGACGAAGTGGCCCTCACCCACGGGAGGAAGGTGATCGGTATAATTACGGTGGACGACTCTTTCACTTTTGATTTAGGTGAGATGGCCCGGAGGGTTTTCGGCACCGAGGATCCCAATCATCCAGGCGTCTCAAGGGTGAGGTCTCAGGGAAATAGGTTCGCCGCTGGAAGAGTGGATCTTCTAGACAGGGTGGAGGACAAGTTCCTTGAAAACTACCTCCCTCCAGCCCAAGTGAGAAAGATAGTAAAGGAGAAGGGCTGGAAGACGCTGGTGGGCTTCCAAACCAGAAATGCACCTCACACTGGGCATGAGTACGTTCAGAAAGTGGCTCTCACCCTATATGACGGACTATTCGTGAATCCGCTTGTGGGGTGGAAGAAGAAGGGTGACTTCAAGGACGAGGTGGTAGTCTCAACCTACAGGACGCTCATAGATAATTACTTCCCCAAGGAAAGGGTTATATTCGGTGTTCTCAGGACTGAGATGAGATATGCCGGACCCCTTGAGGCAGTGCACCACGCGATCATGAGGAAGAACTTCGGATGTTCCCACATGATAGTTGGCAGGGATCACGCGGGCGTTGGTAACTTCTACTCTCCATACGCGGCCCACGAGGCCTTTTCCCAGTTCCCCGACCTCGGTATAACACCAATACTGCTGCCCGAGGTCTGGTACTGCAGTAAGTGCGGTGGAATAACCAATGCCAAGGTATGTCCCCATGAGGACGTCGTCAAATTCAGTGGCACGAAGGTGAGGAGCTTACTGTCCAACGGTAGCGCCCCTCCCCCCGAACTGGTTAGACCTGAGGTGGCAAGGGCCATTCTGGAGTGGGGAGATCCGTTCATCCCATAGGTCAACAGTTTTATATCATGTGTTCATACTCTCCATCATGATTCTGATCCTGGTGAGACACGGGAAGAGCGTTGCCAACGTTAACAAGATACTTTCCAACGACCTCGACAAATATCCGTTGACTGAGGAAGGATTCCAGCAGGCCTCTTTCACAGCCAGGGAACTCAAGAAGCTTAAGATCACTAAACTCTACACTAGCCCCATCCTGAGGGCCTATCAAACCGCCACCATAATTGGAGAGGAGTTAGGTCAAATTCCAGTTGTTGATGGTAGACTCAGGGAGAGGGATCTGGGCGAACTGAATAACACTTCCATTGAGGGAGACCACTGGAAGTTAAGGCTAATGAGGAGAGAAATAGAGGCCAGAGGGTTAGAGAACTGGGAGACATTGAAGAGAAGAATGGCAAACTTCGCCGAATCTGTTACTGAAGAGGAGGCAGTTGTTGCCGTAAGTCATTATGACCCAATAAGGGCATTCGTATCCCACATGATTGGAGTGGAGGATGACGTCTCACTCTGGGGGGTCTCAATTCCTAACGCCAGTATGACAGTGGCCCTATACGGAAAGGAGAGGAGACTCCTTACAATAGGGGCACCGGTCCTACTGCCCACTGTGCTCTCCAAACTTGATCTGAAGACCAAACTGGAGAGCCAATGAGCTTATCCTTGATCTTAGGGAAGAGCTTACGTCATTTAAGATGACTTCCTTAACAGGCTCGATTGACTTCACCATGGCCTGCCTAAGGACGTCGTCCGTAGTCTCACGTAGATGGTGTTTGGATATTATGTGGCCGAAGCAATGGGTATCCATGTTAGTGAAGGTTGGAGCATAATGGCCTCCCCCCATTCCCACCGCGATTTCACAGTTGAGATCCTTATAGGAATCGATCCCCCTTACCACAGCGTCCGCCAGCGTTCTGACTAACCTCTCGTTTCCCCACATTTCCTCCCTGCTTCCCAACTCAGCGAAGACAAGTGGCGCCTCAGGTGTTGGGCCGTGATGAGTTGCCTCATAGGTTACCGGGATCTCCATGCCCCTAAGTTGAAGAAGAATTGACCTGGCCAGCCTAGGGTGGGCAGTTCCAAGACAGAAAGGCCTTCCGCCCAACGCCTGCCCAGTCGGATTACCCACATGACGCACTGTGAAGGTGGGTATTCCTGAGGCGCTATAGTGCCTACTTATCATAACTGCCGGCTCTGGGCTGTTATAGCTGAACTCCACCACCTCTTCTCCAACGTCCTCAAAGTCATATCCCATCCTTTTCAATGTCGCTCCAACGGGATCCTTTGAGGAGTAAAGTATCCTGACCACTCCGGCGACACTAAAACCGAGCATAAATAATTTGCTGAACCACAGGATTCACGAAGGGTACTGAGAATCAGCGTTCGGGATCCCTCATCACAAATCAGATTAGGAAATTTCCTCATCTCATTACTCTTAAACATACGAAGGAACCATTATCTCCCACCCTGGCATCCTCCACTTCAACTGGTTCCAAACGGCTAAGGGTCGAGTATGTGGCATCTATCCTTAAACCCTCCTCCTCCAACATGGCATAAAGCTCTTTCCTTGATAGAAATCTGGCCTTGGAGTAATACTTATGTCCCTTTCTCCCCATCTCGTCATACATCTCTCCAAGGGGGGAGTCGAGCGGAATGAAGCATATACCCAGGACCTCCCTTGAAACCCTTCGCATTTCGGAAAGGAGCATC
This sequence comes from Methanobacteriota archaeon, assembly GCA_017857195.1. Lineage (GTDB taxonomy): Archaea > Thermoproteota > Thermoprotei_A > Sulfolobales > Sulfolobaceae > Sulfodiicoccus. Next base: position 3,520 of record JAFMDM010000072.1, on the reverse strand, counting down.
CTTACATCATCCACGAAGCAAAGCGTAGAGGAGACGAAGGAGCTCCTGAAGGATTCCGACCTGAAGGGGAGTTTAAGTGCGTCCCCCACCACCCTCTCCTCCTTCACCTCACTCAACATGTAGGGTGAGACGTCCAAGGAGATCACTGTTCCCATTATGACCTCGTGGAAGGCCCCTGTGCCAGCTCCGATGTCGAGACAATCCTTCAATCCCAACCTGCGGACAGCGGAAAGCTCGCTTAAGTAGGTGATCCTGTGCTCCCTATACCAGGATGAGTAACCCGCAGGGTCGGTGAAGATGTCCATTGATTTTACCTCAACCCCTAACCTAATATGATCAAATGGACTGCTGTCACGTGAGGGACTTCCAGTCGGACAAAATGTACTACGAGCCCTTATGGGCATAACGTCAGGAGAGAGGTGAAGTTGTTGATGATGTGGCCCTTCCTCATCTCCTCACTAGAGAAGACGCAATAGCAAATAACATACCAGTGAGTAACACACCAACGTCCCAGGGGAGAGATAGCAGGGAGCCGTGAAGGGAATAGTAAAGGGCTTGAGAGACGTAGGTTGTTGGTTCAAGGTAAGTGAGATACATGAAGGGCATGGGTACTAAAGTTGGAGGAAAGTAAACTGGAGCAAAGAAGGAGAGGACGAAGGCCACCAAGTTCGAATATTGGTTAACAGCCCTCTGGCTCCTTATGGCAAGCCCCATGAACATACCCAGCATTGAGCTTGAAAACAGGGAGAGAATAGCAGAGATGACCAATAGTGGCAACGCCCCCAAGGGAATGGTTATCCCTAAGAGTAACTCTCCAAGCAATATGATGACAGGAACTACCACCAAGGTAGATATACCTGCGGAGAGGGCTATGGTGAAGGAGTAGAGCTCCTTGGGAACACCTGAGGCTATCATGAGGGAGAACCTACCCCGGTTTCTCTCGGCGGCTAGAATCTGAGCCACTCCGCTCACCGCATTAATGAACACGTAGAAGGTCGCGGTTCCCGATATGATGTAGTACGATGCAGAGGAGGAGGCCACGAACCTAAATAAAAGAAGGAAACCTATTGGAAAGAAAATGGAGAAGAAGATAACAGACGGTAAGTAGCTCTTGGCCATCTTGAACTGCATCTTCAACAGCTGCCAGAACTTATCAAGAACGTTGGTCATCGGAGAGCACCTCTAAATATATTTCCTCTAGGGAGGGCAATCTAACTTCGAACTTTCCACTCATTTTAGAAATCACGTCCTTCACCTTGTCCCCGCTCACCCTTATTGTCCTTCCAGTGGTGTAGTCTATTACGTCGTATTGATCCGAGAACCTCTCCTTAATCTGGGACGGTGTACCCTTGGCCACTATCTTCCTATTTAGAAAGTAAACTCTGTCAGATAGCCTCTCAGCCTCGTCTAGGTAGTGGGTGGTAAGTAGAATCCCCTTCCCGCTAGCCCTCAATTGGTTGAGGAGGTCCCACACCTCCCTCCTGGACTCAGGATCTAGACCCACAGTTGGCTCGTCAAGGATTACCAGTTCCGGATCGTTCACTAAGGCCATTGCTATGAGGAGTTTTCTCTTCATTCCCCCTGATAGCAAATCCGCCAGAGAGTCTCTCCTCTCCCAAAGTCCTAAGCCAGTTAGAAGAGATCTTATCCTTTCTTTCAGCACCTCCCCTTTCACTCCCTTCAACTTACCCACGTAGTAGACATTGTCCCAAACCGAAAGGTCATCGTATGGGGAACACTCCTGTGGGATAACCCCAACCCTTTCCTTTACAGATGAATCACTTGGTTTTGAGCCCAGAAGGGAGATTCTACCCTTGTCAGGCCTAAGTTCCCCGTATATTTGCCTAACTAACGTGGTCTTCCCCGCACCGTTGGGACCCAGGAGGGAGACGATCTCCCCCCGCTCCAAGTCCATTGAAATGTCCTCATTGGCGAGGATGGGGCCAAAGGATTTCCATACTCCCCACACCTCCACCAGCTTAGTCAAAGCTCTCGATACTCAGACTACGGAATAAATAAAAAACTTCCGTAAGAGAGGTGAAAAGTGGACCCTTACCAAACACTTTCACGGAAGGACCCTCTAATGGCTTCCCTCATAGAAAAACATGGGAAGCTCAGACCGCAACTCAAGGACAAATTCTTCGGTCTGGTGGAGGCAATAGTGTGGCAGCAGGTTGGCTGGAAGGCAGCATTGGCCACAGTGAACAAATTAAAATCGTTGGGAACTACACCTGAGGCAATTCTATCCAACTCCTCAGTTCTACCCTCCTTGGGACTCTCAAGACGGAAGGCTGAATATATAGTCAACCTGGCCAAGTTGGTGTCCACGGGGGAAATCAACCTTCACTCCCTTGAAAAGGCAAGTGACGAGGAGGTCATAGGGAGACTGACTTCCATTAGGGGAATAGGTAAGTGGACGGCTCATATGTTCCTGATTTTCTGTCTGGGGAGGGAGGACGTGCTTCCCACTGGCGACTTGGGAATACTGAGGTCCACCGGAAAGCTCTACTTCAACGGCCAAACTCCCAGTGAGGATCAGCTATTGGAATTAAGTGAGAGGTGGAGGCCCTTTAGAACGTATGCCTCGCTTTATCTATGGAGAAGTGGTAGGGACGAGGAAGGGGAGGATATTCCAGTCAGGAAACTGTAGGAGGTTTATTAACTTGAAACAAAGGAGTCCTCTGTGCTGGTGAGACTGAGAGATGGGAGGGAGGTAAGATTAAAACGGGCAGAGAGGGGAGACAGTGAGGGTTTGGTGAAGTTTTGGAGGGAGCTTCTCACAGATCCAACGTCATTCAGACTATTCAACTACACTGGTAGAGTATCGGATCCAGACACCGTTTTCTCTAGGATGAGGGAGAGCGGTTCCTACTGGTTAGTGGCCCTTCATCAGGGAAGGGTGGTGGGCGATATCTTAGTGAAGGTAGGCCCACAATTCGGTCAACATCTCCAGCCACACGTGGCAGAGATGGCCTATGGAACGGCATCCGAGTTCAGGGGTACAGGCCTAATATATGCCCAAATACTTTTCGGATGTTCCCAGGTGGACACTAAATACATGATGGCGTACGTGGACTCACAGAACGAAAGGTCCATGGCAGTGCTCCAGAGGTTAGGTTGCGAGAAAAGGGCCACACTTGAGGAGTTCCTTTTGGACAGAGTTAAAAACCAGTACAGAACATTGGTCCTCTTCACATGTCTGAAGAAAAAGATGGAGAGTGAGGCGGAGTCCGAGCTAAAGAGGAAATTGGTGGAGATCAGGCCTTTCTAAACCTCACGATGTCGGTAATGGAACCCCTCCTCTCTTCCCTGAATTCTGGCAATACCTCATCTCCTTCCTCCACGTCATCAGACACATAGTGCACAAGTCCTCCGAAGGTGTTTGGAAACCTTATGATGGCCACCTTAGCCGGATGATCTAGTTCCTTTCCCTCGTCGTCCACTCCCACAGTTATCATGTATTCCACCTTCCCCTTACCAAGCTGAATTAGGTCTACTACCCTTGATCTGCACTTTGGAC
>JAFMDM010000006.1 GCA_017857195.1 Methanobacteriota archaeon | reverse complement strand
CAGGGGATCCCTGTAAAGTGCCCTTTGATTGGCCCCGGCGTTATACCTCTGGGAGACAGCTATGGAGGCTCTCTGTTCATCCGTTGTGCCGTAGAGCCTGGAATGCATGGCGGCGACCAGAGCGTAGTCGGTGACTGGATTGAGGTCCTGATTGGACCTGAGCAACCAATCGAACGGACTCAACTGCACACCGTTCTCCACCCTGTCCATGGAATCCACCGTCACTCCCCTGGCTCTAACAGAAGAACCTTTTCCGCCAATTATGCAGACGACCGTCTCCGCCTCCCCTGCCCTCACCGCCTTGTGGGCCCTGTATATTGCGGCCAAGGCCGAGGCCCCTCCGAAGTCAAGTACATCAACGTATCTGGCCCTCACGTTTAGCGCCTGCCTCAGTTGATTGGTGAAGAAGTGTCTGTACACTGTCCCATCGAAAACTCCAGGTAGGAATGTGGTGATAAGCCCGTCCACATCCCTAAGTTGAAGTCCAGCGGACTCAAGGGCATTTAACGTGACTTCAGCCGCCAGGTCGAAGGCGGAACCATCATACTTCTTGTGCACTGAGCCTGAGAATCCGACCACGCTCAACTCCTTAACGCCCTCCTGAGGATCTTGCCGCTGGCGGTCTTGGGAACTTCGTCCACAAACTCTATCTGCCTTGGTACCTTGTACGCGGCCAGCCTTTCCCTACAGAACTGCTCGAGCTCCCTCCTCATCCTTTCGTCCCCTTGTCCACTTCTCAACTTTACGAAGGCCTTCACAGTCTCTCCCCTGTATTGATCTGGTACACCTACCACTGCCACCTCTGCTACGGCAGGATGGAGATATAGCACCTCCTCAACTTCCCTAGGATACACCTTGAATCCCGATGCGTTTATGAGGTCCTTCTTCCTATCGATTATGTAGACCCAACCGTTAATTAACTTGGCCACGTCTCCAGTGAGGAGCCATCCATCCTTAATGGTCTTGGAGGTGGCTTCGGGCTTCCTCCAATATTCATCCACCACCTGCGGTCCCTTTACGGCTATCTCTGCCACCTTCTCACCGTCAACCTCCTCCTCGTCCACAAGCTTCACCCTGGTGAAGTACACCGGTGTCCCAGAACTCACAACGCTGGTCTTAGGGTCGTAGGGTATTTCCCCCTCATAAGGATAGGGCCAGAGGGTCGCGGGGGAAGTGGTCTCAGTGAGCCCCCAGGCCACATATATGTAACTGCCCGTCAACTCCTTCCACTCCCTTTCGAGGGACAGCGGAACGGGCATACCCCCGGAGGACCATAGCCTCATTGAGCTAACGTCCCTTCCCTTAACCCTTGGAACCATGGCAATGAAGGCGGTAGCTGCGGCCATGGTAGCTGTGGTTCTTTCCCTCTCCACCACGGAAAGTGCGACCTCAGGGTCGAACCTGTAGAAAAGCCTCAGGGAGGCACCTGACAGTACCGCAGTGGCCACATGAAATATGAGTCCTGTCACGTGGAACAAAGGTGCCGCACCAAGTATCCTATCCTCTGGGGTGAAGTTGAACCACTCCCTGTATATCCAAGAGCTGGCGTAGACGTTCTTGTGCCTAATCACTGCACCCTTTGGATCCCCCGTGGTTCCAGAGGTGTAGACCAACATTGCTGGATCGTTAGGGTCCAGGAATTCTGCTGAGAATTTGCTTCTACCCTTAAGGTAGAGTTCCTCCTGGCAAGGCTCCACCTTCCACCTTTCCAATTGATTTGAGCCGAAGGAGTGAGGAGATGTGGCTAACAACGCTCTTCCCTCCGCGGCCTCCTTTGCCTTACCCAGGGACTCACAGGTGGACACGATCACCTTGGCATCGGAGTCCTTGAAGTAGTAACTTAGCTCCCTGGGGGTGAACATGGGATTCAATGGGACGAACACTCCTCCCAGCTTCCACACGGCGTATTCCAATATCACGAATTGGGGAATGTTCTGGGCTATGACCGCCACTCTATCCCCCCTTTCAACGTAAGGTGATAGCTGGGCCGCCACTCCATTCGAGATCGCGTCCAATTGGCTGTAGCTGATTTCCCTACCAAAGTAAGTTAGGGCGACCCTCTCCCCGTGTTTCTTAACGGTCTCCCTTAGCACCTCCGTCTGTGTAAGCATGGGTGAAAGTAATTGAAAGAAATAATAACTTCTTAGGTTTAACTGATTGCATGGGTGAATCTGCGAAGGTTAGTTCACTCTCGTAATCTGTTAATTGAAGCTCTGATCTCCTTCTTGTCCATCTTTCCCGTACTGGTCTTAGGTATAGCGTCCACGAAGATTACCCTATCGGGGATCCACCACTTGGGGAACCTGTTCAACGACTCAAGGTGTCTTTTGACGTCGTCCTCCTTAAGCTTCCCCCTGAACTCTGCCTTTGGCACCACAAGGGCTACAGGCCTCTCTCCCCACTTCTCGTCTGGAACTCCCACCACAACGGCCTCAAGTATAGGCTCGTACTCCATTATGGCGTTCTCTAGGTCAACGGAGGAGATCCATTCACCACCACTCTTTATGAGGTCCTTATATCTATCCACAACTTTAACGTTGCCCCTAGCATCAATTGTAACCACGTCTCCTGTTCTGAACCATAGCCCTTCCAGATTATGGATAGTTGACTCCTTACTCTTCGCTTCGTCCTTGAAGTATCCTCCCGTGACCCAGGCTCCCCTGACCACCAGTTCTCCCGACGTCCTCCCATCCCATGGGAGGGAAGATCCTGGCGGAGATATTACGTCGAACTCCACACCAGGCATTGGTGCACCTTGCTTTCTGAACTCCTCAGGCTCCTGGGAACTATTAATTGTGGTGATAGCCTCGGTCTCCGTCATTCCCCACGCATGATAGGTTTTCACGCCTAACTCCCTAAATCCCTTCAAAAGGCTCACCGGAGGCTCTGCTCCTCCAGTCACGATCAACTTCAAAGAACTGAGGTCCACCCTCTCCCTTTTCACATAATCTAGGAAGGATATCCATACCGTTGGGGCACCGACCGCCATTGTAACCTTCTCCTCCTGTATCAGGTCTGCCAATTCCTTAGGTCCAGGTCTAGGCCCAGGGAGAACCAACTTAGCCCCAGTCATGAGTGACGCGAAAGGAACATCCCAGGCGGATATGTGAAACATGGGTACCGCAGGCATCACTACATCCTTTGATGTGATCCCCATAACATCTCCCGCCAATAGGGCCAGGGAGTGGATGAATATGCTTCTATGACTATACACGACCCCCTTTGGCCTGCCTGTCGTACCTGAGGTGAAACAGAGTATGGCTCCCCTCCTCTCCTCAACCTCGGGGAGGGTGTTGAGCTCGTCCCAAGAATCCACCTGGTTGTCCCACCTTTCGTCCAACGCAACTTTCCTCACCTTAGTGGAGAGGGAGGATATGGTTCCCTCAAGGTCCTGATCGTAAAAGAGCACTGTATCTCCAGCAGTTTCTACAACGTAATCAACTTCCCGGGGATGAAATCTGACGTTGATTGTGTGGAGTACCTTTCCCAGCAAGGGAACCGCCAAGTACATCTCCAGGTGTCTCCTGGTGTTCCAGGCCATGGAACCCACCACCTCTCCCTCTCCCCTCAACATGTTTGCCAACTTCCTCACCTCACTGGTCAGCTGGCCGTAAGTATATCTCTCCCTCCCTTCAAAAGTCCTGGATACGATCTCCTTCTCTTTATAAAGTTTCTCCATCCTCCAAAGAAGGGCCTTGAGGTTGAGGTTGAAATCCATTATGGTGGAGTCCACACATTTCTTTGGAAATCAGGTTCATATTTTTTGTTTCAGATGCTATAATCAGTCATGAAGAGGGTATACCATACTTTTTAATAAAAGTTTCATATATTTAGTAACTAAATTTCACTGCTTAGAGCTATATCAATTGCTTTTCATATTTGCCTTTTGTGATTCATACTATTAACTTGATGCATAGTATTCTTGTTCCTTAGTCAGTTTTAAATGTGACTTCATACAGAGTTTGGATAATATTTAAATAAGGCCTGGTAAAGCACGAATAATAAGTGAGATGGTGAAGAGAAAAAGAGGCATATCTAGGACCACCACTTGGATTATAGTGGCTGTTGTAATAATAGTGGTAATAGTGGGAGGGGTATTCGGTTACTTGGCCACCAGGCCGCCCTCAACCACAACTACCACCACGACACCCCCTACAACAATAACAAATAGCTCAGGACAGGTGGTTTTCTACACCTGGTGGGCCACCACGGGCAAGGTGGCATTAAATCACCTAATCCCTGCGTTTGAGAGCATCTACCCCAATTACAAGGTAATTCCTAGCCTTGTTCCCGGTGCTGGAGGCACGAACGCCAAGTTCGCCATTTTGGCGCTGATAGAGGCAGGAAAACCTCCCGCCACCTTCCAGACTCATATGGGTCCTGAAATGATCTCCTATGTCGAGGCAGCACCTCAGGGAATAAAGTCCTTCGTGAACATCACTCCCATTGCTGAACAGATGGGTCTATTTCAGCATGCAGTGCCAGCAGTGCTTGAGGCAGGCTCGTTCAATGGTACGATTCTGTCCATGCCAGTGAACGTGCACAGGGGATCTTTACTGTTCGTGAACTGGCCTCTATTGAAGAAGTATAATCTGCCGTTCCCATATAACCTTTCCACACTTGTTTACGATACTGAACAACTTCAAGCCCACGGAGTGAGCGCCTGGGAAATACCTGGTGCAGATTCGGGCTGGGACCAGCTCAATGTGTGGGAAGACATATTCCTTTCTCTAGCAGGACCTACAATGTATAACGAGATTACCTACGGTGTCCTACCCATGAATTCCACTGTGATGCACATAATAAATGAAACTAACCAATACTTCCTAATGTTTGCCAACACCGACTACCCAGGATGGCAATCCATAACTTGGACTCAGGGACTCACCAACCTAGCGCAGGGTAAGGTAGCCTTCCAAGCCAACGGAAACTGGCTCACCAACTATGCGTACGACTTCCTAAACGTGACTGTTGTTCCGGCTACTCCACAGTACCTCAGCATGCCAAATACCACTATCGTTGAGACCCCGTTCCCAGGAACCCAGAACTACTATGCCATAGTCATTGACTCAGTGGGAATTCCTGTGGGACCCTCGGAGCAGGCGGGAATAACGTTGGCTAAGTACTGGGCATCTTGGGAAGGACAACAAATATGGACAAAGTGGAAGGCGGTCACCTTCTACAACAACGTAACCACGGACTACTTCAACACTCCCGCCCAATGGGCAGACTATCAGGCGTTATTGAGTACTCCTACTCACGACTTCGTCTATCAGCTTTCCGACGGTGGACTGTTCGATGACGTGTTCGGACAATTAACGTCTGGCATGCTGGCATACCAGGAGGCAGGTGCTCCAGGTGCATCCGCATGGCTAAGCACACTTAACTCCTCAATACATGAGGAATACCAGGAGTGGCAGGCTGCAGCGAAACTGGGCCTAGGATTCCTGGGCTTCCCTGGACATCCGTTTGCTGATTACTATCCACCTTGGGTTAAGGCCGACAGCGCTTCCAGTTCCTCTAGCTCCACATGGGGTGGAGGATATCTAATTTTAGGTGCCCTAAGTATAGCCGTGGCCGAGGTCCTAAGAATATATTAGTTTTTTAGTTCTTTCTAGGAACCCTTTTTATGAGGGACAGTCAACTTATTCTATGGCTAGGAAGGATCAGGTCTGCCTAGTGACAGGAGGAGCGGCAGGAATAGGGGCTGCCATCTCCCATAGGTTGGGCTCTGAGGGATGTGAAGTGGTTATTGCCGACATCAATGAGGATAAGGGAAAGTGGAGGGAGAGGAACCTGAGAGAACTTGGAGTGATGGTCACTTTTATTAGAACTGACGTATCTTCGGAGGAAGACGTGAAGAACCTGATGGAGTGGGTGGGAAAGAGATATGGAAAACTCGACGTTTTAGTCAATAATGCCGGGGTGGGATTCCATGGCAAACCCTTGGAGGAACAGAGCTTGGATGAATGGAGGAGAGTCATAGAAACTAACTTAACCGGCCCTTGGCTTACCACGAAGTATGCCCTCCCTTATTTGAAGGGTGGAGTGGTGGTTAACATTGCTTCCACAAGGGCCTTTCAGTCCGAGCCTGACACTGAACCATATTCAGCCTCCAAGGGTGGTGTAGTAGCGTTGACTCACTCCATGGCTGTGAGTTTAGCCAAGTATGGGATTAGGGTGATATCCATCTCACCGGGTTGGATAGATACGTCCGAGTGGCAGGTGCCTCCTAGGGAGCCCTCCCTCTCACCTTTGGACAATCAACAACACCTCACTGGGAGGGTTGGGAGACCTGAGGACGTGGCCTCGCTTGTGTCCTTTCTCACGTCCGACGATGCCTCCTGGATATCCGGGGTTAACTTCGTTATTGACGGAGGAATGACGGTGAGGATGCTTTACATGGATGAGGGAGTGTTGGGATGGGCTTCCTCAATTCTCACCGAGGATGAGGAAGTGGGGACGTTGTTAAGAGATTCGTTATCCAAGGCTTGGAGGGATCAGGAAGCGAAGAAGAGGCTCATCAAGGCCTTAAGGGAGCTTAACAGGGCATAGATTCCTGCGCCAAGTGGCTCCTCGCTAAACCGGACCACCCTTCACAACAGGTGTGATCTGAGTCCCAATTCCCTCCACCTCTATTTCCACCACATCTCCGTGGGTGAGAGCCACTTCCTTTCCAGGGACTATTCCGGTTCCCGTTGTGAGCACTGTACCATCAGGAATTGGATTGTCCCTTGTGAGGTACCTCACCTGCTCCTCTATCCTCCTCCTCATCCTAGAGGTACTTGTTTCCCCCGCGTAAATTTCCCTTCCTCCCCTCAATATTCTCAGCTTTATTTTTAGGGAATAAGGATCTATCTCATCTGGAGTTACTAGCAATGGACCTATGGCACAGCAGCCCAAATATATCTTGGATTGAGGGAGATACAATGGATTTTCAGCCTCTATATCTCTGGCGGATACATCGTCCACTATGGTGTAGGCCAATACCTTACCGGAGGAGGAGAGTACCACTCCAAGTTCCGCCTCCGGGAGCGTCCATGAGGAGTCGGACCTCACTCTTATGGGCTCCAAGTGTCCCACGCATCTGCTGGCTGTGGCCTTGAAGAATATTTCAGGTCTCTCGGCATCATACACCATATCGTATATCGTTCTTCCCTTATCCTTAACGTCCTCCGAATATCTTCCCCTGGCTGATTCATAGGATATTCCCGCTCCCCACACCTCAGGTGGATCCAGCGGGAGGGTTATCCTCCACCCCTGATCCTCTCCCTTGGAAACCAAGTTGTCTAGGTTTAGCGAGACGGCCTCCCTTTCCCTTACACCTTTTAGCAACACCTTTAAGGTATCGTCGACCCTGTAAATTTGACTCCCGTAAATTAACATGGAAGCCAACTCTACGCCTTTCTTGACTCTAAATAGCTTCACGGATCCTTTTACGGATGCTCGTAAAAAAGTTGATACCCTCACCTGTTCAATAACCCACGTATACTGCCTTATACCTCGTGAAGAAGTCCAGGGCCTCCTCTCCCATTTCTTTGTATACGTCATTACCTGAACCCTTAACTCCACCGTACGGTACCCAAGGCTCAAGACCTGTGGTGGGCTTATTCACCTTCACCACACCAACCTTAGCGTTGCGGGAGAACTCAACTGCCTCCGTAATGTCGTCCGTTACTATCTCCGCCACCAGTCCATACTCAGTGCCGTTGACAATCTCAATTGCCTGATCCATCCCCTCATAGGTCATCACGGATAACACAGGGCCGAAGATCTCCTCCCTGGCTATCCTCATTTCTGGGGTCACTTGATCGAAGATGGTAGGCTGTACGAAGTAGCCTCTCTCATGTTCCTTAATCGGCTCCCCACCCAAGACCAATTTGGCTCCCTCCTCTTTCCCCACCTTAATGTAGGAGAGGACCTTTTCATACTGTTCCCTACTGGCCAAGGGACCCACGTCCACGCCCTTTGTAAGTCCGTTCCCGACCGTTAGCCTCTTAGTTCTTTCCACCAGCTTCGTTACGACTTCGTCGTGTAGCTCCCTCGGAACCAGGAATCTGGAGGTTGCGGTGCACGCTTGCCCCGTTAGACCGAACGCTGCCCTAACCACGTGCTCTATAGCCAGAGATAATTTACCCTTCCTTGAAAGGATAGTGGCGTTCTTACCTCCTAACTCCAGCTGTAGTCTCACGAACTTCCCGCCCATCTTCCTGGCCACCTCCCTGCCTACTTCAAGGGAACCGGTGAAGGTAAGTGCGTCGAATTTGGAACTGGTCATCTCGTCACCAACTGTGCTTCCAGGACCTAGGACGGTGTTCAACACCCCCTCGGGCAATCCAGCGTCATAGAGCGCTTTAACGAACTCCGTTCCTACTGCGGGGGTAATGGAGGCTGGCTTCCACACCACACTGTTCCCTGTGGCCAAGGCAGGAACTATCTTCCAGGCGGGTAGTGAAAGCGGGAAATTCCAAGGCGTTATCACTCCCACTACTCCCAATGGTTCCCTGAAGGTGAGTAGTGTAGTCCTGGGGTCCTGAGAAGGTATGACCTTCCCGGTCTTACTGGTTATTAGGCCGGCGTAAAATCTGAGAAGGTTGACCGTCCTAGTGACTTCAAACATGCTATCCTGCAAGGTCTTCCCCTCCTCCCTAGTTAGGAGCTCCGCCATTTGACTCGCCCTGGACTCAATCAAATTAGCCGCCCTATAAAGGACGTTAGCTCTCTGCACTGGGAGCATGTTGGACCAGGATTGGAAACCTTTCTCCGCCTCCTCCATAGCCCTCTTGACGTCCTCCCTCATCATCAGAGGAAACTCGCCTACCACCTCCGAAGTATCAGCAGGGTTCCTCACCTGATAGTACTCCCTTTCCTCGGGTATAACATATTTTCCAAGGAATACACCTACTCTATTCATAAAAGTAGATGTGCAGCGGGATTTTTATCTTAATGGGGATTTGGGGAAGATCCCGTGAAGATGGATGGCCCCTCACACTTGAATATCAGTTTTTGGACTATACGTGGACGACAGTTGTCGACCATGCAAGTGCCACCAAGGCGTCTGAGCGAGGGTCGGTGAGACATCCCTCTTCCCCAGCTGAGACGCGAGAGTGTATCAAGAATGTAAAAATACAATTTAAATAAATAGACTAAATATATTCTTGATGTCGTCCATGATGTCGGGCACCAAACTACGAACTTTTCTTTTAGCCAACCAGAATTTCACAAGGGATGAATAATGCTACACCTTCAGGGAGAACGGGCCCGACCTTTTGATCTATAGCTTGATGTCTACACTATCGATACACTGGCCTATCTGTCAAGACATGTTAACTCGCCACAATCCGCGTTAATTCATGTCAGTCCCATAGTTCTGAAAGGGGAGTAACCTATCCTAACAAGTGAGGACACTGTCGACACAATGATCAAGTTTTTAGTTATTACTCAGGTTTTTTCGTTCTAGAAAAGATAATATTTATTGTCATGTTAATCTATTCGCACAAATATTTACGTTCCTGACGCTCTCACGTTGAGTTCATCTGACCCCCACACGTAAACTCGCGATCTTAAGAGGGACTTTTATACAACATCTTTTCCTACATTACGGACAATTGCGCTAGCTATAATGAGATGTCCACACGAGAACACTTCCAGTGGATTTGAGGTCACTCCTCTGTGGTCGTCGTCACACTTCAAGGGTGGCCATAGGATAGGCATGGTACTCCTGATGGATTACATAAGGTTTGAGTGTCCTAACCCTTCACCTTGAACTCTTGGTTCATGGTATCCCACAGTGTCGTCACATTTTTTCTAGCAACCAATACCACAGGGGAATCGCCCTCACACCCTCCATCTCTCCCCTATGGTTCCACGTTATTATGGTCATCCTCTCAGGGTTGAGCTCGGCCGAAGCTTTCTTCAATGCCCTTATCTCCCTCTCCTCGATCCTATCCTTCGCATAGGTGACCTGTATTAGTTCCCGCGCCCTGAAATTGTCGGAGACCACGAAGTCCACTTCTGCCCCCTCCGCTTTTCCGTATTCCTTCCAGTAATAGGGCTGGTACCCCCTCCTCCTGAGCTCTAAGTAAACGGCGTTCTCCATGGCCCTCGAAATAGAGAATTCGTAACCCAGTCCCATAGAGTAGCCGGTGTCCACTATGTAGGTTTTCCTTGGGTTGACTCTCCTCTTCCTCTCACTCCTTTCAAATATTTCTACTGGATAGTAGAAGTAGCTCTCCTCTGCCCTCCTCAACATCTCAATGAGTTTCTCCTTGCTCAGTGGAAACCCCATACCCCTCAAGGAGTTGTATAGCTTATTTATTGAGAGCATCGTGGAGTAACCTGATATGAGGATCCTAGCTACTGCTTCTGCCTGAGGTGTCCCTCCAAGGTCCCTCACCACCACGGAATCGAAATAGGACCTGAGGATCATCCTCTTCATGACTGGATCCCTCTCCAACACCACAGCTGGATATCCGCCGAAGGTTAAGTACTCCATGAGCAGAGAGAGAAGCCTACCTCTCTCATCGGAGTACAGGGCCAAATCCCTATTCACCTTGACCCCGAGAAACGAGAGGTATTCCCTGAAGCTCAGGGGCAATACCTCGAAGTTCACACTTCTTCCCCTTAACTCTTCCGCAACTTTCCTGGGAGTTAGGGATGAGGACGAGCCCGTCAGGTAAATTTTGGCATCTAGCCTCCTCCTGAACCATGTGCCGTATCCTTGGACGACCTGGATCTCATCTAGGAAGAGATATTTTGGGGATTTACCCGTCAGTTCCCTGAAGGCGACCAGCATATCGTCCAGTTCCTCCACCTTACTCCCCCTCAGTCTCGGGTGCTCTAAGTCCACGTAAAGGATTTCATCTTTCTGAGCTAGACCGTTGTCTAGGACTCTCCTCATGGTTTCGTAGAGGAGCGAGGTCTTTCCTCCCCTCCTTCCCCCACTTACGGTGACTGTAATGTTGGGTTCCAGGGGCAACTTAAGTTCCCTTTCCCTAACCTCCGGAATCCCGTAAGTCAGGAACTCGGAGATGACCGACTTGAAGTCCTCAGTTCTCACAAACTAAGTTTATGGAGAAAGCATAAATGATCTACGACCACTTTTCCGGTAAAAGTAGTTTCCCAACCATACCATTTTTATAGTGTCGACACTGACTAGCTAAATTAACGGACGCCCGTCTTCGAGATCTATTGGCTCGCCACAATTCTCATTATTCGTGGCAGGCGCATAGTTCTTAAGAGAGATAATTTACCTAACAAGTGACGACACTATGACGAAGGATGAATAACACTACACCCTCAGGGGAGAGGGCCAACCCTATGATCTTTAGCTTGATGTCTACACTACGACATGCTCTACCTGGGTATACGACACGATGAATTATCCAAACTGTTTCCTCAATTTTGACTTTCGAGGAGGTGATTTTAGGTCTGCCGGTGATGGCAGGGTAGTTCACTATTGACGTAAGTCCGGTTGATTGAAGTTGGGAAATGAAGGGGAGAAGCGCCTAAGGGAGAGTCCATCATACATGGTTAAAAATAGTTCTAGGTTAAAGCCTGCCTTCCTTTTAATTATTCAAATCACAAAGGAATCTCATTAAAAGTACTGTAGAGATATGTAATATATTTTTTCATATCCTTTCCTAAGGTTTATTTACTTTGGTTCCAGAATCTCATGTGGACTATATCTGGGGAACTTTCTTAGTGGGCGCCAATTATTGGCCCTCCAAGGGGAACATAAGGAGCTGGACTAAGTGGAATCCCTCGGCAGTCAGGGAAGATTTGAGAAGGGCCAAGGAAATAGGAATTAAGCCCCTCAGGTTTTTCCTCCTGGCCCAGGATTGTTCAGATGAGGAGGGCAGGTTAAGGGACACCTGTTCCTCCTCGGTCAAGGAATTCATCTCGTTGGTGGAGCAGGAGGGAATCTCGCTTTTCCCCACCTTATTGGTGGGTCACATGAGTGGAAAGAACTGGCCCCTTCCTTGGGGAGACACCTATTCTCATAACTCCATTGAGAGGGAGAGACGTTTCGTCAGGGAGGTGGTGGAACTGATCGGTAAGTCCCATCACGTTCGTGGATGGGTATTGACAAACGAGGTAACCCTGCACCAGAGACCATCCTCACCAGAGCAGCTTAAGGTATGGTTCGATTCGCTGGCATCGGTCATTAGAACCATGGACCCCAGGCCCATATCTCTGGGTGATAATCTATCTCCCTTCGCCCCAGCGTACCTGAAACCGGAGAACTTCAGGGACTCCGTTGACTACTTTTCTCCTCACATATACCTGTACGACGTCGACCCCGTGAAGCATACCATGCTTTACCTCGCCACCATTGAATACGACAGATCCCTGGGGAAGGTGTTATTGGAGGAGTTCGGGCTACCTACCTCAAACTACTCTGAGGAATCCCAGGCCGGCTTCTTGGATGTAATACTGCATGGTTCCCTACTATATGGAGCTCAAGGGGCCTTGGTGTGGTGTCTTTCAGATTTTGATGCTCCAGGGGACGAACCTTACCTTTGGGAACCTCACGAACTAACCTTTGGAGTTTTGAGGGCAGATCTTAGCCCAAAGCCGGCAGCAGAGGTCATTAGGAAGTTCAGTGAGAAACTGAGTAAAGTGGACCTCTCCCAATTCAAGGTTCCAGAAAGGAGCGCAGCAATTCTAGTCCCCCACTGGTTCTGGAGAGATTATCCTTTCGTTCCAGAGGGCGAATATAGGAACGATATGTGGAGAGCCATGGGTCAGTCCTTCGTCAACTCAAGGTCTGCGGGAATTCAGGTGACATTTACAAGGGAGGAGGACCAGTGGCCGTACAAGTTATTGATTTTACCGTCAGTTCCCAGGCTTCTCTCCACCACCTGGAGGAGGTTGCTTCGTTATGTTGAGGGGGGTGGTACCCTATACTACTCCACAGCGAGAACGGTGTGGCACTCCTCGGCAACTGACATGTGGGAGGAACTTTTCGGCGTGACCCCAGATCTAAACGCCGGCTCCCCAGGATTAATGTTGGACGACCTCGTTCTTAAGGTAGAAAACAGAGAGATTAGGTTCAAGGGGAGAGCTCTCACCTATTCAATGAGGCCCCGGGATGCGAAAGTTCTAGGTAAGGATGAAGGGGGTAGACCTTTACTTTTCGTGGTTGAGAGAGGGAAGGGTAAGGCGATCCTCTCCCTAATTCCTGTGGAGCTTTTATCGTCTGGAGAGCTTTGGCCCTATGATTGGCTAAGGGACATGTCCAACCTTCCATCCATGCTGACCGGGCATAGGGACGTGGAGGTACAGTACCTGGAGGGAAAGGGAGAATTTCTTGTGGGCGTAATGAATCACTCCTTTGAGGAGAGGAAGCTGGAAATTAAGTTAACACCACAACGGGTTGAATTGGAACCCATTCCCAAAACACTTGGCCCCAAATCAGCCTCCCTCAGCCTGATGGCCTTATAATTCACAGAGTAGATGATGTCCTATGAAAGTATTGGTGTTGGGATGTAGGGGGTGGGGAAGGGTCCACTTGTCTGCCCTATCCAAACTTGACGTTGAACTGGAGGTCTACTCGAGGTCCAAGGAAGCCGTACAGGAATGTGCCTCGCAGTTCGAGGCGAAGGCCACATACACGGACCTAAACGATGCCCTCAGATCCAATGCGGAAGTGGCCGACATAGTTTTGCCCCACGACCTGCACATGCCAGTGGCGGTGAAGGCAATGGAGATGGGAAAACATGTTACGGTGGAGAAACCCATGGCTACCACAATGGAGGAAGCGGAGCGAATGATATCCACTTCCAAAGCAACAGGAAGAAAGCTCATGGTTACCGAGCAGTTCCACTTCGATCCGTCCGTGAGGCGTGTAAAGGAGTTAATAGAACAGGGGACGATAGGTAAGGTGCACACGATAATTGTGCGGTCCCAATCAAGGTGGTCCGGCACGGATTGGAGGAGGAAGAGAACCCAAATGGGGGGAGGTGCGTTAATTGACGGGGGAGTTCACTTCGTGGACACCCTCCTTCAGTTCGGAGGCCAGTATGAGGAAGTTAAGGCCTATGTCCATAATGGAGCAGGGGCAATAGAGGGAGAGGACACCACTCTGGCCATCTTTCAATTTCAAGGGGGAGCACACGGTTTTCTGTTCTATAGCTGGGCCTACCCCAACCCTCCCCTCCTCCCAAGGTTTGAGGTGGTGGGAGATGGCGGAAGCATTGTGGACGACGTCTGGGATAGGCCCAAGGGGAGGATGGCACCCTACGGTCCTATTTTGGTGAACGGACGTAGGGAGGAAATTGAGGATGAGGACCTCTATCAATTGATTTTTAGTCAATTCCTCAAGGCAATTCAAGAGGACTCCGAAGTTCCATTTTCGCCACATGAGGCAGCCTACGATCTCAAGGCAACCTTAGACATATACTCCTCAGGCCTTAAGTAAAACCCCTCACATGTTTGATCCAGGTGAATTTTCCCTTCAAGGACTCATAGAGTACGTCGTCAGCTGTAACCAGGGGAACTCTTTGTATTTCAGCCAATGCCACGTAGCATGCCTCCAGGAAGTCCATGTCATTTTCCCAGGCCAAGGTGGCCGCCTTTTCTCCCATGTAACTGATAGGGTAGAGTCTGAAGCCATAAAGTGTGAGGCTCTTGGATATTTCAACCAAGCTTTCCTCACTCCTGACTGCGGTCTCTATGACCTTCATTACCTCGGCGGGCATGAAACACGGTGCGGATATCTCCAATTCACCAGTTACATACTTTCCTCTCAACTTCAGGGCCTCCTCGGAGTACCTTTCCATTAAGTACCACTTGGAGATCACTGAGGAGTCAACAACGATCTCCATCTTCGTATCTCCTCCGAACTTTCTGTCTGCTGGCCGCTAATTCTGTTCTTCTCATTGAGCAAGAGGGCAGTTGCAACATCCCTTTTCCCCACCTTCTCCAGCTCATCCCTTATGGCCTTCCTTATGACCTCACTCCAATTTACCTCTGGATGTTCCTCCATCTTGGTCTTCAGCTCCTGATCCACCCTAACGGTTATCATGGGCATACGTATATACATGAGGTCTAAACATAAATTGTTTTTGTTATCATGAAACTACATAGGTTACAGCTGACAGACCTAATTAATTGAAGGTTGGCATGCTGTGACCTGTAATCTCCACGGTGGCTGATGTATATTATTGTATATACACAACACTACCATCGTCAACTATCTCAATACCAATTGGGTAATAAGCTCAACTCACGTCCAACGTATTTTTCGTTTAATTCATTTTGTGGAGAAAGACGCGAAGGAACCTTTCGTAGTTTATAAAAAGCAAGATTTAAAAAGGTCGGTAACGCCTGTATGTCCTAATGGAAGGCAGAGTTAAGAATATGGGGAAGAAGCCCGTATCGTTGGTCATTCTCCTTCTAACGCTACTATCTCCGGCTACTCCTATTTTGTTCATGTTATCGCCTCATATCTCCCTTAGTATGGACATCATTGATTGGAAAGACCTTCTGGTGCTCTCCTCTGGGTCCCCTGAGGGCACCCTGTAGTGGGTCTCCAACGATAAAACTTGGCTCTTTCCCTTCATGGCCCTGAAGAAGTCAAAGTAGTTTATACTTCCCTCCCCTATGGGTAACCATACGAAGTTTCCATTAATAACTGAGGCGTCCTTTAAATGAACGTGAAGTATGTTGTCCTTAACCTGTTCATATCCTCTGGGGAACGGAGTTTCCCTGGCAAAGAACGCGTTCCCAGGATCCCATAATACCCTCACCCACCTCGTCTTCAACCTATCTAGGAATTTCCTCGTTTCAGCTCCTGTACCTACGGTACAGCTGTATTCGTTCTCTATAACCAAGGTAATTCCTTCACTTGCCGCCAGGTCCACTGCCGGCCCGAAACGTTCCTCAAGCTTATCCATGACGTCCTCTAACTGACCTTCGTACCAGAACGTAAATATTCTAGTATAGCTTAGGTCGAGTCTCTTTGAGATCTCAACAACCTTTCTTAGTATCTGAAGATGTTTTTTGTAAGAATTGTCGTCACTTAAACGGCATTTAAAAGCTGGAGAGTCAAGGTTTGAGATCTTTAATCGCGCAGACTTCACTAAAGTGATAGCTTGAGATAACTCCTGCTCAGAAAGTTCGGTCACGTTCTTTCCCCAAAGGTTTCTCAACTCGACGTATCCTGCACCAAGCTCCACGATCACCTTGACTGCATGCTCAAAGTGTTGGGAGATCTCGTCAGATATGATCCCTAAATTCCACTGCAACTCCCGCATGAATTAAAATGGGCTTAAGGACTATTAAAGCGATTATGATAACTAGAATAAATATTAGCTGCGATGGGAGTTGTCACAAGACTTAAGGTGGGAGCTACCAATCCATCCCTGACTGTCTTTATGTTCTTGGAGGATCTCTTCAGCGAGAAGTATATTCTTAAATTTTGAAAAATGTCTCTCAAAGATCCCTTAATGAAATCATTGGGAGGTGAGTGTTGTTAAACCTATGTTAGGAGGTTGATACATCTCCACCCCCCCCCCCATAATGAATGTGGAGATGTTGCATCATGAAGGCTACTGAAAACTCCAAAAATCCTTTGTAAAGGGCCAGCAATTTACTGAAGCACCCTAAAGTCATTTTTAAATGGGTAGATAAGATCTTATAACGTGGCCTCGGCGGAAGAGATAAAGAGGGTGTTGATGGAGAACCCATCCATCCTAGTGGAGGTTCTCACGGCTAAACCAGAGATCGTGTATCAGGCATTGGCTAGATTGATACCGTGGCAATCCTTAGCTACAAAGGATGACATAAGAAGAATTGAGCTGAACATGGCCACCAAGGACGACATCAAGAGACTTGAGAACATGATAAATGCCCTAGGAGCGAGGTGGGGGATTATGAGTGAAGAATCCTTTAGGGAGGGTGCCAGGGAACTCTTAAAGGAGGTTGGATGGAAAGTTGACAGATCAATTCTCTGAGGTAGAACTGGGTTCGTCTACGGTGAACCCTCTGATGTGGAATATGACGTGGTGATAACCGACGGAAAGCTAATCCTCGTTGAAATAACCTCCGCCATGAAGAGATGAGATGTAGCTATTCTAATGAGGAAGAGGGAGTTCTATGAAAAATATAGTGGGAGGAAAGTCGATAGGATAATGGTGGTGACTCCTTTCATACATGATAAATATCCTGATAAGGTTAAAGCGATGGCACTCTCCGCTGGGATAAAGGTTTTCTATCCAAGTTAGCTCTATTATAACAATACGTCGTTCTCCTCTACCGTTCTCATGAGAATAAAGGTGACTCAACCGAGCACACGTTAGGTATACGTAACAAGTTTTTCCAAGATGTTGAAGGGATTCAATTCCTTTAAAGGTAGTTAAGGTAAGGATAACGAGACCTTAGGAATGTTTCCCTACCTTAACCTTATCATTTTATAATCTGTAACCACCACTCCGCGTTATGGAAAAATTGAAGGTTGCGGTGGTGGGAGTAGGTGGACATGGTAGGAATAGACATCTGGTTCCATACCTTAAGGTGAAGAATGTTGAGGTGGTTGCGGTGGTGGACGTAAAGGAAGAAGTTGCACATAAGGTCGGAGAGGAATTCGGAGTTAGGTATTACACAGATCACCTTGAAATGATGGATAGGGAGACTCCAGATCTCGTTAGTGTCGTCACACCGACTGGGCTTCATTATTCCGTAGCTAAGGATATCTTAAGGAAAGGAGCGCATGTCCTAGTGGACAAGCCCGTGGCCTCCTCTGTTGAGCAGGTGGAGGATTTGGAGAGGACATCCAGAGAAACGGGAAGGAAAGTGATGGTAGGCTACTGGTCCAGGTTCTCCCCAGCACTTTCCTACGCCTCTCGACTGGTCAGAGAGGAGGTTGGGGAAGTGTACCTGATCACCACTTACCTGGTGAGAAGAAGAGGAATCCCAGGAATACCCACATTCTTGGATAAGTCATTGAACGGAGGAAGGGGAGCTCTCCTTGATATCGGTTGCTACGCCATAGATAACGCTCTCTCTCCCTTAGACTTCCCCTCTCCGCTGACCGTGAGTGGAATGATTTACACCAAGTTCGGCAACAGGGAAGAGGAGGTGAAATTGAATTGGGGTTCCTGGGACCCAAGAACCTTTGACCTTGAAGATTACGCCGTGGGAATGGTTAGATTCAAAGATTTCATGATGTCAGTTGAAGTAGGGTGGGCTGGAAACGTCTCACACCAGGGGGAGGTGGGAGTTGTACGCATCCTAGGTGAAAGGGGTGGCTCGGAGATGAGAGGGGATGAAGCCATGAACGAAGTCTCATTTCATGGAGTATTGGGAGGAAAGGTGGTCGATGTTAGGCCGCAACTGAAGAAAGTGGACCTCCATCAGGCCATAGTGGAGGAGTTTGTATCCTCAGTGAGGGAGGGCAGGGAGCCCTTTCCAAACCTTAGGCAAAGCTTGGTGCTCCACTCCATAATCGATGGCATATATCGCTCCTCACAGAAGGGCAGGGAGGTCAGCCTAGTTTGACCTTCAAACTTACTATCTCCCTGTTACTGTAAGTGAAGATTACAGTCCTTCCCTCACTCTTAACTCCTTCCGTGGGTTCCTCCAATAGGTTGGTCTTCCACGCCTCCAATACGGGCCTGTTGAAAGTCAGTTTACATTTTCCTCTCTTGTTCTGGAACTCAAAAAACCTGAACACCAGCGAATTATCATCCTCTGCTACCTTAATTGCCTCAAGCATCAGCTCTCCCTCCACTGTGAGCGGTGTGACACCTTTCTCTCCCCTTATTACAGTTAAGGGTACGTTAAGTTCCCACGCCCTCCTTAGGGCCCACCCCCTATGTGGATGGAGAGAGTAGGTGAAGGAAAACTCCTCCAGATCTGTAGCCGGGTCTGGGAAAATAGGCGTCCTGGTGATGGTTATGCCCACCGAACTTCCCCTTACAGAAACACCGTATTTACCATCGTTTAGCAGAGCTACTCCATAATCTCCCTCTTGGAGGTCCACGAACTTCTGCATGGGGACCTCAAATCTAGCCTCATCCCACGAGGTGTTTGTGTGTGTTGGTCTCCATGTCACACCGAAAGGCGCATCTACAACGAAATGCTCGGCGTTAATGTTGAGGTCGAATAGGGCCTTAACCATGAGCTCCCTGTCCCGCATTTTAACCGAGGTGAAGAAGTCGATCCTGTCCGAGAGGGGGGTTAGCCTCACCTCTTGAACTATCCTGTTTTCCCCGAACTCCCTCACTATCCTTATCACCCCTATTTTCCCAGCGTTCAAGGCACGTACCTCAGTGGCCTTCACCTCGGTTGAAGTTTCCTGGTAGGACCTCTCAATGTCCCAAGCGTCGTTGGGACCTGGGATATTCTCGTATATAACTATCCTATTACTTGGGCCCTTCAGGATCTCCCTTCCCTCCTTGATATCTAAAACGGACTCCAATAGTCCCTCCCTGGACACTGTAACTCTCAGAGTACCGTTGTCGAGGACCAGAGAGCCGTTCTCCTCTCTTACACTATCTCCATTGTTCTCCACTGGCAAAACTTTCGTACAACCCATGGGAACTGCCTTGGTTAGTACCATGGAACCTTCCGCATCCACCAATTCTGTCCGTTCCCAGGGGAGGGAATTACATACAAACAAATCATTTCCATCCCCTATCATCTTCCTCAGCGCCTCCTCCTTGAGTCTTTTGGCTTCCCCGATCACATCCTCCAACTCCTTGTAAGCAACCTTATAAACATCCCTTATGGCCGAACCTGGGAGAACATCATGGAATTGATCCTTGAGCACAACCTTCCAAAGCCTCTGGAACTTCTCCCGGTCATAGGTTCCAGACAACGAAGACCAAAGCTCAGCGTCCCTCAATGACAGTTCAGCCCTCCTGTTGAGTTGCTTCATCATGGAGTGAGATGTAAAGACTCCCCTGTGGGTCTCTACGTACAGCTCTCCCCTCCACTCCTCCCTAGGGCTGATCTTTTGCATCTCCTCGCCTACCCCGCCGAGGGAGACCTCTGGAAGGATAGGGAGCTGCTTTACCGCCTCAGCTCTCAGGAGCATCTCTTCTGTTGGGCCTCCTCCACCATCCCCGTACCCGTAAGCGTAAAGCATTGGCTGATCCTTTTCCTTCCAGTTCCTCCACTGTTCAAGGACGCTGGACCCTGAGAAGTCTGAGTTATACCCACCCTTTCCATGCCCAAAGGCTACCGCAGGAATCTTCCCACCATCAGGTGCGACCCAATGGAAGATGTTATATGGGAAAACGTTGGTATCGTTCCAGAATACCTTATGAGTCGCAAAATATTTTACCCCACCCAGTCTGGCAATTTCAGGTAAGGTGGAGGCAAAACCGAACGTATCAGGAAGCCAGAGCACGTCAGCCTTTCTGCCAAATTCCCTCTGGAAGAACCTCTGCGAGTAAAGTAATTGTCTCGCTAGGGATTCTCCAGTCACCATGTTGGTGTCCGTCTCCACGTAGGAGGCTGCGAGCTCCCATTTTCCCTCTTTCACTCTCTCCTTTACCCTCTGGAAGAGATCTGGGTAATCCTCCTTTAACCACTCATAGTAAATTGAGGCACTCTGCACGTGATGAAAGTCGTACCTTTCCATGAGAGTTAACACGGTGGAAAAAGTTCTATGGACTTTCCTCCTGGTCTCATCGAAGTTCCAGAGCCACGCAGTATCTATGTGAGCATGTCCTACACCTATCAAGAGGCCTCTCTTGCCGTACTTCCTCCTGAGCTCACCTAATCCCTCCTTCAATAATTCCAGGGCCTTCCCGTAATGTGGATTATCGTTTTCCACATAAACCTGAGAGAGGTCGTCGTCTATGGAGGCCGGGAACCTTTCCACCCATCTGGGTAGGCCCATGGCTCTGACAGCCAAGAATAGTTGGTCCCTGGAGACCGACCTGAATGAGGCAACGCTCATGGCCTTGCTGAGTAGTTCTAATAGGTCCTCCTCCACCTCCCTGTCTCCAACGTTCCTCACAACATCTAATATCGTGTTACCGTATATCCATAGCCTGAGAGCATCAGGATCCCTCTCCACTCCCACTGGGGTACCCATGTTCAACTCAACCCTTTCCCCGAAGTCCATTAGATTGGAGAACTCTGCGGTCACCACGTGACTCCCCGCAGGTACGGGCACGGCCAAGTGATATCTGTCCAATTCGAAGTGTGGTTTACCGTCCAACTTTACCAGGGCACTCCCGGCAAAGTTCAACACCATGAGTTCATAGTTCCTTCCAGAGGAGTCCACCTGAACCCTTCCAACATTTCCATTCCTCTCCCACGACAGGAATTTCGGACGTCTAAATGAAGACGCCAATACGTAGTTCAATCTGGCCTCAAGTTCTTGAACTGTCCTCATGAAGAAATATGAGCTTTACTAACCTAAAAATGTTATCTTAGCTCATGGCTAAAGGAAGAGATCGTGTACACTTGAATTCCTTCTGTGGAGGGAATTCACTTGTCGCTTGGAGACCTATCTTACGTTTAGAGACGTTTACTCGATTAGAGCTGTCGTTGATAACCTGTGATCAGTTAATTGAAATTGGAGAGTTCATCTCTTCTCAGCCTCCTGCCCTAGATCTCCTGAAGATAGGATAGGGATAAGGGACACCAGAATATTATTGAGATTTTCACAATACACTTTGGACTCTTGAACGCTATCCCTAACTATCCAGTTAACTGTGTATCCCATTGTCATTATATACTGGATAAGAAACTATTCACCCCTCTTAAATAGACACCTCTCTCACGACGTACCTAACTCTCTTGGTGTTCCTACCTCCCCTCAACACGATGACGTCGCCCACCTTAACTTCCCTGGAGAACGTCAATCTTCCCTTTTCTGTTGTAAGTAAGGTTGAGTCCCTTAACATTATCCTTCCTCCCTCGCCGAAGGTTACCACGTCAAGTCCGTCTCCATTATCCATGGGTACAATGGCACCCTCCCTGAGATAAAGAGGTATTTCGGACACGGACTTAACCCATATCGGTCCCTGATACACCTCACCTGTCCAGAACTCCGCCCACTTCCCTGCTGGTAGGTAGACCTCCCTGCTTTCAACCCCTTGCTGAACTATGGGCGCCTGAAGCATATGGGAACCGATCATGAACTCATCGTCCATTCTGTAAACGTTCTCGTCCTCCTGGAAGTGATAGGCCATGGGTCTTATTATTGGATGTCCTCTCTCGTGGGCCTCAAGGGTGAGCGCCGAGAGGAAGGGGATGAAAGCGTACCTTAAGTTTACCACTCTCCTCACCCTATCCTTCCAGGGGTCTGGTAAGGTGTATGCCTCCTGGTCCACTCCCGCCTTGGCCTTGTGGTTTCTAAATAGTGGGAAGAATAGTGCCGCTTGATAGTATCTGGTGAGTAGCTCCGGGGACCACTGGGGAGGCGCCCTGGGAGACCTCCAGGAGAAGCCACCTATGTCACATCCAGCGTAAGGTATTCCGCTCACCGAGAGTCCCTGTATTAACACCAACTGCAACCTCAGGTCATCCCAGCTTGACACATTGTCCCCAGTCCACACCGCCGTGAACCTCTGGGAACCGGCGTAGGCTGCTCTGGACAGAATGAAAACGTCCCCTCTCACCTCCCTGAGGGCCTCGTGGGTGGCCATGGCTTGATAGTATGCGTAAGCGTTGTGGGCTGAGGAGTGGGGAACCTTCGTCCCATCCTCCAAGGTGTGAAGGGCGTCCTCGTCTATGGTCTTGCTCTCCTTAAATAGAACAGCCGGCTCATTCATGTCCAACCATATGGCGTCCACTCCTTGGGAGAGCAGGTTCACTATCTTTTCCCTCCACCATTCCCTTGCCTTCGGATTGAGGAAGTCCAACCATGCGGAGTAACCTGGCCACATTCTGTCCACATATATCTCGCCCGTGGGTCTCTCAACGAAACATCCCAGGGCCTCCTTGAACGGTTCATAGCCCTGTTCCATCTTAAGACAGGGACTCACAATTGTGATCAGTTTAACACCCAACGAGTGAAGTTTCTCGGATAGTTCCTTGGGGTTGGGGAACCTTTCCCTGTCCCATGTGAACATCCTATATCTATCCATGTAGTCTATGTCCAGGTATATGGCACTCACCTTGAAACCCCCCTTTATGTGTTCCTCCACTACCTTCACCACGTAGTCCTGGGGGAAGTATGAGTACCTGCTTATTTGATACCCTAATGCCCACTCGGGTAGTAGGAAGGGCTTTCCGGTAAGTTCAACATACTCCTCCAAGACCTCCTCCACCGACTCACCTTGAAACACGAACATCTCCAAGGATTCCTCGGGGACGAAAATGGTCACCCTGTCATAGTCCAAGTTCCCAACATCAATCACGACCTTTGAGGGAGAGTTGATAAAGTACCCTAAGGTTTTCCTCCCCTCAACACAAATGAAGAAATTGATGGACTTATAGAGCGGATCCACGTACCAACCATAGGCTCCTCCAACGTCAGTGTTCCACATTTGAGCGGTCACCCTCCTTCTGTCCAGGTCAAAGGCCTTTTCCCCCAGCCCAAGTACATGTTCCCTTACTCCCAACTTCCTCTGTATTACTATTCCCTTTCCCTGTAGAAGGACATGTGGACGCCCCTCAAATATTCTAGAAGCGGGGTCTGTTATTTGAAGCTGCTCCGGAAGATCAGAGGGAGATGTGGACGATCCCTCAAATGGAAACTGAACAAGCGGTCTAGGGTGATTAATCCTCACCCTGAAGACTTTTCCTTTCCTTGAAACCTCCATATCAGGCATATTACCCTATATGAGAATTCCCATTTAAGTGCGTAGGTCACCTGTTCGCTCTCTCCAGTACCTTTAGAGATGCGATGGGAGCATGGTGAAACTCTACTCTCCATCACCATTTAGTTTTCTAATTTAGATCATGGAGTCCTGGGTTTAAACAATCTGTCATAAAACTTAGACATTTGGGAGAAAATCTTATAGGGAGGACTTACTTATACATAAAGTAGGTGATATGAAATGATAACCACCGGTGTTCAAACAAGAAAGAAGGACAAAGATGGAGAGCTCAAGGTGTTTGATATAACTGAGCTTCCAGAGGAGTACCTAAGGACAGAGTATAGGAAGGACTGGGAGTACCTGGAGAAGGTCAGGGAGTCCCTTCGTAATAGGTTCATATTTTAGGCCTACCGTCTTAGCCCCTTAATTGGAGGCACTCTGTTGAGATGCTCTAGGTGGTCTGGTATTCCCCTGTTTTTGGCGATCTCTTTATAAACTAAGGCACTTGGCCTCCAGAATTGCCTCTTACTCTCGTAGTCCACCTGAATTAACCCGAACCTTTGGCTGAATCCAGAGGCCCACTCATAGTTGTCAGTCAGGGACCAGTGGAGGTAACCTCTTACGTCTGCACCTCCCTCAATGGCCTTTTTGACGTTGTATAGGTGAGTGGTAAGGTAGTACGGTCTCTGATAGTCCCCTTCGTCCGATATTCCATTCTCAGTGACGTACATTCTCAGCCCATATCTGCGCCAATACTTGAGCAGAACGTCCTGAAGCCCCTCTGGGTAGAACTCCCAACCGAAGTCACTTGTGGGCCTCCCGTCTTGGCTTAGGGAGTTCCTTTCACAACCATGCCCATATCCAGGAACTCCTGCGTATCCATCACCCTTCTTCCTTATTACGGTTCTGGTGTAGTAGTTCACCCCTATCCAATCTAGGCGATTCTTGAGGTCCTCCCTGGTCTCGTCTCCAAGTTTGCCGTGGATTATGGCGTCAAAGAACCTCCATCTCCCGTCCCTTTCAGCCATCTCTGCGGCATCCCTATCAGCCTCAGTTAGGGGCTCGAAGGCGGTGTTGGCATATATCACGCCCACAGGCTTTTTGGTAACAGACTTTATTGCATCATAGGCCCTGCAGTGTGCTTGAACAATGTTCCTAAAGGCCTTTTCCATTAGTTCAAAGCTCAGGTACCCAGGAGGGAAGCCTGACCTCACCCCCATGTAGCCGTTTCCCCACACCACGTTAGGCTCGTTCATGGTGGAGTATTCGTCCACCAGGTCGTCAAATTTCCATGCCACATAAGCTGAGAACCTGGCGAAGTGAGCTACGTTGACGGTACTTAGCCACCCGATGGGTCCATTCAGTTGACCCTTCCTCACCGCAATGGGGTCGTGAGCCCAAAGGGGCATGGGCCAATGATATAGGTTCAGGACGAAGTAAATCCCCCTGGACTTCAGGTCCTTGAATATCTGTCTATAGTGTTCAAGGGCCTTTTTATTGACGTATTGGTCCAGCAATTTTATGTCATCAACATTCACGTCGGTCACCCTTCCTTCCTTTTCCTCGTAGGTTGGTGTGGAGGGAGGATTTGGGAAGAGCCTGGACCACTCCACCCCTATTCTCGCCATGGTTAGACCCATGGATACTGCGTTATTGTGAAATGTCTCATAATTCATCCAATATGCTGGACCGTCCTCAGGCAAGTCACCGCTTACCAAACCTGCCGCTAAGTTCTCGCGATCATGAACCCACTTGAACCAATCACTGTTGGGATCCACGTCTCCGAGGCCCATCTCAGACTGAAATCCTGCCTGTGACCACCCGAATTTGAAGTCGGTTGGAAAGGATAGCACAATGTTGTGTAATGTGAGCCCATTTTAAGCACTTCTGCTTCGATGACCAATGTGTCCACAGTGTCAGCACTGATTAGGCAAATTAGCAGAGGTCTATCTATCGAGATCTGCTAACTCGACACGATCTTCATTAATTCATGTCAATTACATAATATTCTGAAGGGAGAGATAATTTATCCTAATAAGCTCGACACTATGGACAGACTCTCGATAACTATTCTAGACCTTCCACCAAAGGATCATGATCATCCCCAACACAATCAGCGGAACAGACATGGTAACTAAACCCATCCTATAACCCAGCTCATTTATGAACGCTCCCACATAGAGCGGTCCCATTACGTTGGCCAATGGAAGGGTGGCATTATAGACTCCGTAAGCTGTCCCCCTGCTCTGCAGGCCGCTCAACCTAGAAACCATGGTCGTACTTGAAACGCTGAAAGCTCCCCACACGAGACAATAGGAACACATGTCCAGTAGAGATGATACCAAGTTGAAGGCAGTGGCGTTTAAGATAAGGTACATGGCCCCAAAAATAACACCCAAACCCATGGTCTTCCAGGAATCCGCCCTCTTAATGAGATTGTTGAACAGTAGAATTGTTGGTACCTCAAGTAATGCCTCAACTGACAATGAGGCAGTGGCGAAAGCGTCCCCCAAATGGAGCTTAAAGGCGAAGAAGGGTGGAATGTAGAGGTTCTTTGCCACGTCAGTGAAAAGGAAGAAAACAGTAACCAACGTGAATACCCAGAATTTAATTGATATTCCCCTCACTTTAACTTCATTTCTCCTAAGGGGGGTAGAAGGACGACCATTTATGAGAAGGATTAGTATCAGCATGATTGATGATGTGGCGAACGCAGGTGTAACGCCAAATCTCTGCAAGGCGAAGCCTGTGACCATGGTGCCTACTGCATAGCCAAGGGAACTGCCTATCCAAAAACTACCCATCCGAGAGTGGGAGTCCTCAGCCTCACTGACCGCAGCCATGGCAACAGGAACCACGCCTGGTGTGAATGCGTTCGCAATCAGCAAAAGGGCCACGAAAACAGGGAGGGGAGGGCTCAAGGCAAGAAATCCATAGGAAAGGGCTCCTCCTAGGGTGGTGGCCCATATCACCTTTCTCCTTCTTTCCCGAGAGTCGGCAACTCTCCCCCATAAGATACTGGATATGAAGGCACTCATGGAAATGGAGGAGAGTATTATACTCAACTCCAGAACTCTCACCTTAAGATAGAGGGGAACCAGGGGGTAAACTAACCCCACCACCGAACTATACATCAGCCCAAACTGAAGCTGCTTGATCCTGGAGAGGGAACCCCATAGTCTTGAGAAATTTATGGTGTCTCCCACCTCCCTGAGGAAATGGACCTATACGCAGCGTCCAATATCCTGTTCA
The DNA here is from genome assembly GCA_017857195.1 of Methanobacteriota archaeon. Lineage (GTDB taxonomy): Archaea > Thermoproteota > Thermoprotei_A > Sulfolobales > Sulfolobaceae > Sulfodiicoccus. The sequence continues at coordinate 8,310 of JAFMDM010000006.1, read as the reverse complement.
CTCGAAGGCCGTCCCTAAGGTTCTCCTTTGGCATCTCCCCCCTTTTGAACGAGTCCAAAAAGTGTTTCATCTCGTCAAGATACCCGTATAGTTCATGTTCTCTCCAGGTTGGGTAAAGCCACCCTCCTGTCACATCTGCCTTCTCCACAACGTAGTCCACCTTGGAGGTTGTGAAGATCCTTAGTCCCGTCTCTCTGGTCACGTCCACAAAGGCGGAACCATCGCTTCCATAGACCTCGTACCTGAGGTCCAATCCTCCCTTGGCTGTCCAACTGTTCTCCGCCTGTCCTAGCCTTTTCCCGAACCTCAGGAGGACCAAACTGTTGTCCTCCGCCGTTGTTTTATCACTATGAACGGTTAGACTGTCCCATGCCATAACTTGAGAGGGTTCCACGCCGAATATCTTCCTAGTCACCTCCACGGAATGGCATCCCATGTCCAGCAACGCTCCGCCGCCCGATAGCTCCTTGTTCCAGAACCACGGACTATGGGGACCGGAATGGGCTTCCCTGGACCTCACCCACACCAACCTTCCGAGAACCCCCCTCTCCACCATCGACCTTAACCTAACCAGCTGAGGTATGAAGACCTGGTTCTCAGCGTATCCGTGCAGAACGTTGTATCGCTCCACCGCCTTAAGGGACCTCTCCGCCTCGTCGGAATTTCTTCCAAGTGGCTTCTCCACTATTATGTTCTTGCCCCTTTCCGCGCAAAGGGTTATGGCCTTCTCGTGAAGGAAGTTGGGTAACGCCACCAAAACGGCCTCCACTTCCTTGTCCGCGCATAGGTCCTCAACAAAGGAGTCGCCCCTGTAATACCTGTTCACACTCCATTTCCTGGCGAATTCCTCAGGCCTCCTGGAACCTACCGCCACAACACGGACATCTGGGATCTCACTAAGGGACGGCATGTGAAACGTATCCACCACGAACCCGGTGCCAAGCACCCCCAGGTTCATCTCATCACCGCCCTAACCAAGGCAAGGGATTGATCTACTCCCCTGTAAGGGTCCTCCGGTTCCGCCTCATATTCCACCATTAATAATGGTCTTAGGGCCGTACCCTTGAGATATTTGAGGAAATCCCAGACTTTCAATACGCCGCTTCCCAAGGGAACGTCCTCTCCTTCCACATCAAGGTCCTTGAGATGAACGTCAAATACCTTCTCCCCATACTTCTCCACAACCTTAAATGGGTCCTCAGACGACCTGGCCAAATGTCCGAGGTCAAGACAGAGTCCAAGGTGGGGGTAAGGTGTGATTTCCTCCCCAGTCCTCAGGGCTGAGCCCCATCTGTGGGTGGGTCCGTGGTTATGAATGGCCAACTTCACGTGGTAGTTGGAGGCCATCTCCTCAAGTTGAGCCAGCGAGCCGGGGGCGGGATCCACCACAAGGAGAAGTTCCAACTCCTTGGCGAATTTAAACAGGTCCTGAGATCCCTGGTCCAGCCTGTTTACCCCGTGAGAGGCCACTCTCACTCCTCGCTCCTTGGCCATGAGCGCCTTCGTTTTGTCCCCAACCGGTACGTGGGCTGGGTAGGCCTCAATTACATTCAACCCCCTAGACCTAGAGTAGTCAATGGCGGCCTCGAATCCCAGCTTCCTGAAGGTGTAGCTTTGAACTCCCAGTGGAAATTCAGGCATCATGATCCACCCATCCGAGCTCCCTTACATTCACATCTATTCTAACTTCCTCTCCCCTCTCTGCTGACCTATATATACCTTCCATTACGGCCATTTCTAATACCCCTTGTTGTGCGGTGGTGCCGGGGAAGGGAGCTGAGCTCAGGTTGGAGCTTACAGCCTCAGAGAACTTCCTCCATATATCTTGATAGAGAAACTGTTGACCTTGAATTGGTTGGGAGTTCATGAACTCTCCGTCCACTGTGGTCATGAACGAAAGGTCGTTCCCCTCTAGATCCACTCCGCCCTTATCTCCCATCACCGCAACATGTCTCCTGTCAACCTTAGTGAAGGATGCCCAACTGGCCTCCACGAACATTGTTGAACCGTCCTCAAAGGTCACCAACCCAAGCGCGGTATCTTCCACCTCCAGCCTGTTGGACCTCTGAGTCTTTGGATAATTTGAGAACATCTCCCTTCTCTCCGAGAAGTTCATGTATGTCCTACCGTAAGCTTTCACTGGTCTGGGGAAGTTTGAGAGGAACATGGCGAGGTCTATGACATGTGAGCCAATATCGAAGAGTGCCCCACCCTTCGCCAATTCCTTTGTCACGAAAGTTGGTCCCGCGGGTATTCCCCTTCTTCTCACGTACTCGGCCTTTGAGTGATAGATCCTTCCCAGCCTGCCTGACTCAAGTAACCTCCTTGCGATCACGGAGCCCTGGCCGAACCTGTGTTCGTGACCTATCATGACCATCTTCCCCCGCTTTTTCGCTAATTGAGCCAACGCCATGGCGTCCTCCAAATTGGTAGCCATGGGTTTCTCCAGATAGACGTGGGCTCCCGCCTCGAGCACTTGAGATGCTACCTTAGCGTGGAGTACGTGAGGCACCGCCACTAATACTGCGTCTGGACTCTCCTTGGCCAACATCTCGTTGTAATCCGAGTATCCCTTTACTCCATATTTCTCCTGAAAAAGTTTCACTCTCCGTTCATCCACGTCCGAGACTGCGATTAACTTAATCCCATCGACCTCCCTTATGGCGGGCATGTGGCCCTCCTGGACCCAACTTCCCGCCCCTATGGTGCAGAGCTTAATCATCAACATTTTTAGGAGTCCGTGGTAAAAAAGTTAGTCCAGGGAGTCGGTATAAACCGACCTGCTGGGCGGCTGAGGGGTGACACCTTGAGATAATTTATAAATGATAATGAATAACAACTGTTTCTTGGTCTCCAAGGCTTATTAGGGATGGTACCCATATGAAGTCATGGAATACATTTCCTTCGGAGGAGGACTGAGGGTATCTCGACTTTGTCTTGGTTTATGGCACCTACCGCCCTCCTCAGAGGTGGACCAATATGGTGTACCTAAGGTAGACGAGGAGGCCTCAGTGAGGGTGATTAGAAGGGCCATTGAAATGGGAATAAACTTCATCGACGCGGCGAACGTCTATCACGGTGTGATGCAGGGTCCCGACGTTAGGCATGTTGGGCACGCTGAAAAGATATTGGGGAGGGCCATTGAAGGATTGGACAGGGAATCCCTGGTGATCTCCACGAAGGTTAGAGGTAGGATGGCTGATCATCCAAACGGTGAAGGACTGTCAAGAAAGCATGTGATGTGGCAGGCTAAGGAGAGCCTAAGGAGAATAGGAACTAACTACTTGGATATATACCTAATGCATAGGCCAGATCCCTCAACACCAATTGAGGAGACCCTCGAGACATTCTCAGACCTGGTTAGACAAGGATTAGTCCATTACGTGGGGGCCAGCTATTTTGCCCCAGAGGACGTCCCTTACATAGTTAGCTTCTCCAGGGAGATCCATTTACCCTTCACAGTCCTTCAGGAGCCCTACAATCTGTTGGAGAGGGAAATAGAAAACGATAAGCTGCCATTGGCTGAGGTCCTCGGCCTGGGAGTAATGGCCTATATCCCTCTGGCCCAGGGTGTACTTACTGGTAAATACTTGGACGGTGTCCCCAAGGGCTCCAGGGCCTCCTATGTGCCAGAGATTTCCTCAAGGTATCTCAACAGGGAGACCTTGGAGGCCGTGAAGGAATTTCACGGGGTGGCCTTGGAGTTGGGGGTAAAGGACGCTCAGCTTGCCCTCGCGTGGATGTTGACCAAGGCTAGCCAACTCAACGTTAACGTCGTACCCATAGTTGGAGCCACGTCAATTTCCCAGTTAGAGGAGGACGTGGAGGCCACTAAGATCAAACTAGACAAAGAACTAATGAGGAGGCTGGACGGAATATCGAGAAAGGCAAAGGTGAACTGGACCGTTAAATATGACAGGATAACGAGGCGTTAGTACCTCCACTTATTCCAGAAGTACTCCGTCCTAGAGGACCGGATAGTTCAGTGACGTTGACTCGCCCGTGTAGCTTAGCTTCTTTATCTCTCTACCCAGCACAGTTACCTTGAACTCGTGTTTTAGCTTTAACTTACCTGTTGAGGATATACTCAATGTCCCATCCTTTAACTCCAAGCGCACTATTTGATAATCACCACTTTCATACCCCCAACCGTCTCCCTCGTCGAAGTAGAGGTCAAATGAGGAGTTTCCTCCAGGATATATCCTCAACTCCATGGGTTCCGCCCCGTTTATGGAACCCAGCGGCAGCACGGAACCTTCCCTAACATGCAACGGTATCCTCTCCAAAGGTGCCTTCACCTTAACCGTCTCGTTATCCTTTCCCACCACTTTCTCATTGGTCCAGAAGTCGTACCATCCTCCCGGGAGATAAACCTCCCTCTCCCTCACCTTTGGAAAAGTGACAGGACTCACCATCAGGAACGGACCTAACATATACTGATCGTCCACATCCACCAGCCATGGGAAGTCCATGAACAGCGGCCTCATCATGGTATACCCCCTTGTGACCATCCAGGCCAGGGAGTAGATATATGGTAGCAGGCTATATCTCAACTCTATTGCCCTTCTTACACCCTCATTCTTGAACCTCCAAGGTTCCTTTGGATATCCTGTCCCATGCACTCTCATTATCGGACAAAGGGCGGACCATTGTATCCACCTCACGAATATTTCGCCGTAAGATTCGCTGGAGGGATCTCCACTGAAGAAACCCCCAGTGTCCGTGGTCCAGTAGGGATGCCCAGAGGCACTGAAGTTCAGCCCACCCTGAATCTGTGCCTTCAACACTCCCCAATCATGATGGATGTCCCCAGACCAAACTATTGCACCTGTGACGTGTTGCCCTAGATAGGCTGACCTGGTCAAGATCACCGGCCTGGTTGGGAAACTCTTCCTCCAGTTCTCATAGATCCCAACGGAATGCAGATAAGGATAGGCGTTGAGATAAGAGGAACCTTTACCTACCTTGAGAGTGGAGTCCCTCAGTCCAGAGTAGAAGGTGTACGTCCCCCTGTCCCCTCCGGTGGGCTTGAATAGCTCTGGTTCAGAGGCATCAAGCCAAAGACCGTCGAACCCCATATCCAATAACTTCCTCACCTCATTCCAATATGCCAACCTCCCTTCCTCAGACGATGGGTCGTAGTTTAGGCTTCCAGGTATGAGGTGCGGGTACATTCTCCCTAACACTTCAGTCTGCTGACCGAAGTTCGGCCAGACCGATATGACCGCGTGTACACCTAACTCATGTATTCTACGTGTAGCCTCTTTCACGTTAGGGTAGTTAGACTCATCGAACTTCATGGCGTTCCATCCATATTTCCCCCAATACATCCAATCCTGGACTATAACGTCCAGAGGTATGTTCCTCCTCTTAAATTCTTCAACCACCTCCATCAATTCGCTCTGGGAGGCATACCTCTCCTTTGACTGCCAATAGCCGAACGCCCACCTTGGAAGCATGGGTGTTCCTCCCGACAATTCTCTGTACGTGCGTATTATGTCATCAGGACTGGGGCCATAGATCACGTAATAGTTAAGGCCATCTACTTCCTCAGCCCATAGGTCCACCTGTGCCCACCCATTTGATCTGCCCACCCTCACCCTTGACATGGAATATAGATCCCATATCACACCTACACCGTGGTTGCTCAGAAGAAAGGGTATGCCTATTTCGCCGTTCCTTTGAGTCAGGGTTACCTCTCTGCCTTCATAGTTGAAGAAGCCGGGATGTTGGCCCAGACCGTAAAACCCAGTTCCCCTCATTTTCATGGTGTGGTGTAGGTGGCCGTCGGGGGAGATTTCCCTATTCAAATCTAACAATATTTCCTCCCCATCAGCTGAGAACGTTATCCTCTCCCCAACTTTCAAAGTGATCTTACACTTCCCATTATACTGTACCTCCCTAAACGATAGTGTCCTATGATTCCCAAACGAGACCATTAATCCGTTCTCCGCTACTGGGATTATGTCCACCTTTGACATTACGCTGTCTTCCTAATAGGTTCGTAGGGTTGTACCCTGAGGTGCATTCCTGTTCAAGCCAATTGATGGGCTTTCTAGAGGGAATGATTACTATCTTCATTGTCCTCACACTATTTAATACGGACAGGCCTGCGTAACATGTAAACCTAGACGTTTAATAGCCGCGGGAGGGTAGTGTGAGTATGGAATATAGGTTTCTCGGTAAATCAGGCCTGAAAGTGAGCGAACTCGCCCTGGGAACGATGACGTTCGGCAGGGAAGCCTCCAAGGAGGAGAGCTCCAAGATGTTGGACCTCTACACCTCTGAGGGAGGTAACTTCATAGATACGGCAAACGTTTACTCTGAGGGTAAGTCGGAGGAAATAATTGGAGAGTGGTTGAGGGGAAAGGACAGGGATTCCCTCATAATTGCCACTAAGGTACGCTTTCCCACGGGGAAAGGACCCAATGACGTTGGACTCTCTCGTAAACACATTCTATCTGCGGTGGAACATAGTCTTCGGAGGTTGAGAACAGACTACATTGACCTCTATCAATTCCACGCCTGGGACTCTCTGACTCCCCTGGAGGAATCACTCTCCACCATGACCGATCTTGTGGATCAGGGAAAGGTGAGGTACTTCGGCGTGAGTAACTTCACGGGATGGCAACTCCAAAGGACGGTTGACCTCGTCAGGGAGATGGGCTTCACTCCCCTTGTATCAGTTCAACCTCTCTACAACCTTCTGGATAGGTATCTTGAGCTCGAAGTATTGCCAGTCGCCATGAATGAGGGAATAGGGGTGATTCCGTGGAGTCCCCTAAGGGGAGGATGGCTCACCGGAAAGTATAGGAGGGGTATGGCACCTCCAGAGGGGACAAGGATAGGGACTGCGGAGAAGTATGGTTGGTCGGAGGCATGGAGCAGATATAACAACGAGAGAACGTGGAGGATATTGGATAAATTACTGGAGGTATCCAAGGAGGTGGGGAGGGAGCCCTCGCAAGTTGCCTTAAGGTGGCTCCTTCAGAGACCGGGAGTGACCGCGCCAATTATTGGTGCCAGGAACATGGATCAACTTAAGGTGAACCTTGGGGCGTCCGGATGGAAGTTGGAGTCCAAATACATTGAGTCCCTCACTGAGGTCAGCGAGCTTGAGCTGTTCTATCCTTACGATTTCGTAATGAACGCCCAAAAGAGGAGGTGATCAACGTAGAACTGAGAGGAGATAATAAACTCCCACACCCTCAACAGCGTTGAACGGAGTAAGGATGAAGGTGGCTAACACTGTGAATTTGACGTCAAATCCATATATTCTGGCGAACACGGAATCTGTAACTGCCGGCGGCATGCTTGACACTAGGGCTATCTCCCTTATGGCCTTCACTTCTCCCCTTAGAAGGAAGAAGTATCCAAGGGAGGATATCATAGCTACAGAGACCAAGGCTCTCATGATCGTCACCACTAACAAGGCCCTTTTGTATTGATGGTTGAACTGCAGTCCAGTCTCCCTTAGGGTTGATCCGAAGGCGAATATGACCAGGGCCAGCCCCACAACTGTTGTTAAGGAGATGGCCTCCGAAGATATGATGAAAAGGTAGTGGGAGATGCCACCCGCTAAAAGTCCGATCAAGGACATTCCACCTTGAATGTAAGTTAACGAGTGGGTACTCCCTGACCTTCCCACCACTAACCTATATGTGGCCATGGCCACCAATGGTCTCATGAAACTCACCCCTGACGCAAAGATGGCCGCATATGCGTAGGAACCCTGAAGTATGAGGAGAAGAGAGAATGGCAAGTTAACGCTATTCATCAATGTGGACGCCAACACTACCGAACCCAGTAAGGGTCCATCGAACCCCTTACATAACAAGATCAGCAGAGGTACCATTACCAGCAAAAATACTCCAAGAAGAAGGAATATGTTGAGATCGCTGGGAAGGAGTCCTCTATCCACGGCCGCCACATAGAATAATGTTGGAACTACGATCCAACTGTTAATGGGGCCTAACTTCCTTAGAACAACCCTAGCCCCATTATACCCACTCAATATGTATCCCATTGCCCCCGCAATGAGAAGGATCAGGCCTTGAAGGAAGGGAAACATTGAGCATCAGTCCACTATCCTCTTATAGGAGTTTCCGTTTTCCTGAGGGTATGAAGGAATGATTCGATGAACTTCACCGCAGATGACGGAGGATCGAGGTTCGTGAAAAAGTAAGAAACCCTCACGGAAGGCGTAGATATTCCGTCCATGAGGTGTGGAGTAGTTTACATAAAGGCTGAAAGCTTCGCCCCTTCCAGGGGCAGATGATTAGTTAAATACTGTTTCTCTAAACTTGCGTT
>JAFMDM010000071.1 GCA_017857195.1 Methanobacteriota archaeon | reverse complement strand
CCAGGGGGTAACTGGAGGATATTGGTTAATGGAACCCATGGACAGTTCTCAGGCTATGGTTCCACATATATCACGGTAGGCTCTGGGATGACCATAATTTCAGTTCTCCCAGTACAAGGGCCCAACGCTCTGACCAAGTTGGCAGTTACAGTTTACGTGAACTACCCCAACGGTTCCCCCGCTGGAAATCAGCAGTTGGAGGCCTACCTGGTTCAATATGGTAAAACGGTAGCAAGGGCCTTCCTTTCCCCCTCAGGTGATGGGCAGTACAGGGGATTCTTCCCCATTTTCAGACCGCTGGATGGGACCTATTTACTTTTCGTAAATGGATCTGCGGCCTCAGTCTACACCTATCTCTATTACGGAATAGGCATTCAGGCTGCACTTTACGTGCCGGTGGCCAATGCGTTACCCTCCGTTTCCCCAGGACAGAACGTCATGTTGATTGCATTGCCTTCTAGCCTAGCCAACATGAGCGCCTATATCTACTCACCCTCAGGCAGTCTCCTCTCCACTGTGGCCATGGAATTAACTCCTTCCCTAATTTACGAGGCCAACTATACCATTCCACCCAACACCGCTCCAGGTTTCTACACTGTGGAATTCGTCGCGGTGGGCAACTCCTCTTCCCCATGGGAGGGCAACGTTGGCTTCTACAATCTATCATTCTACATCTCACCCTCTCCCTTACTCACTTACGTAAGGAGCGTCTCCGAGGCCTTCCAGGGACAGTATGTAAAGGTGGAGGCCAACATAACTTACTCCAACGGTACCGAGGTGACTGAAGGGGCATTCTCCGCTACCCTGGTACCCACCGAGCTAGGTTACGAGTCCCTGACGGTGAGCGAGTCTACCTCTTTCCCGCTTCAGTATAACTGGAGCAGTAAACTTTGGGAGGGATACTACCAGCTACCGTCCGTGTTGAACCCTGGCGCGTACCAAGGGGCTCCCCCGTACTCCCTGGCCGGACCTTGGAACGTATTGGTCTCCGGCTCCTCGCCAACCGGAATGGCCGCCTACTCAAATCAAACATACATTGACGTTCTTCCCTATACTGTTGTGGATAAGATAGATATAAACGGGACTCATTTGACTGGTCAATTGGTCTCCGGATCTCAAGGACATTATTCCATCTATGAGCTCTATGTGTCTCAGTTTAACGTGACCCACGCAGACGTCCAGATTTACGATAGTTACGTAGGTCAATTAACGGCTGTAAACTCAACCGTATACATCTCAGGCTCTCATGTACAGCACATGAACCTCATCAACTCAAGAGTTCAGGTGTCCAATTCCATAATTGGGCCTTCCGTTGTAGCCATAAACGAGACCAATTCCAACCTGACCTTGACCTTAACCTCGTTCAGTGGAGTGAGATTGGCGTTCCACCAAAGCGGAGGTAACGTGAGCTATTCCCTGGTTAACTTAAATGGGGCGAACCTTTCATCCCTACCTCCTCCCACTTTCCAGTTTTACAGACATGGATCCTCCATAATAGTGAAGGTGTTGGGTACCGGGGTAAGGGTGGTCTCAGTTTCCTTGGACGGCCAGCCAGTCCAATACACTGTCAACTCAGATGGAGGACTCACGATAAACCTAGAGGCCAATGGAGTCTATGGCACCAACTATCTAAACGTTCAGGTTAGCGATGGTGTACCTTACTCCCATACCTTCATATTCACTGTTCCTCCTCCGTCCTCACCAGCCTTTACTCCATTGACGATCATATCTCTGGTTGTGGCAGTGGTAGCAGTGGTGTTAGCGTTGAGAAAACGTTAGCCTCTGCATCCTTGAACCAGTTTTTTGTAACTTTCTCCTAGACTCCTCCCACCTATTTCCCCGTTCACTTTAAAGTCGGTTTCCCCCACGATTAAGCCGTCAGCCTTGTCGCAATATTCCCTATAGTTGTTAAGGGAGATACCACTTCCTATCAGTACTGGTTTCCTCACCACCTCCTTCACCTTCTTTACCCTCTCGATCTCAGGGGGTACTGGACTCCTTGGTCCTGACACTATTACTGCGTCTGCGCCTCCTCTCTCTGCAAGATCCTGAGCCGCTACCTCCACCGGTACATTATATAGAGGGTAAGCATGTTTAACGTGCACGTCAGCGAATATCTGCACTTTACTTCCTAACTCCTTCCTTAGCCTGAGAACCTGAGCTCCCCTTCCCTCCACTATGCCTTGATCAGTGGCGTATGCCCCATTTAGTACGTTACATCTGATGAATTGGGCGTCTGCAATGTGGGCTATGGATAGGGCCTGGTAACAGGCGTTCCTAAGCACGTTAACCCCCACAATTAGGGAGGAACTCTTCCTCACCTCCCTGGCAATCAAAGTCATAGCTGACACAGTCACTGGGGGAACTTCCTCCTTAAAGAAGGGGTAATCTCCCAGGTTCTCCACTATACAAGCCCACACTCCAGCTTCCTCCAGCGTCCTAGCCTCGTTCCTAGCGTACTCAAGGAGTTCATCCATGGAGTTTGAATTGTTTGGAGCCCCAGGGAGAGGGGGCATGTGTATCATGCCAATTATTAACTTCATACATTGCTGTAAGTTTTCAAGTAAAAGAGCCTATGATAAGTGCTCTTTGCCAGTAAACCCTAAATTCTCAAACAACTAACTTAAATCCATGTCTCTGGTTTATCCCAGTAAAGAATGGGCCGAGGCCTATTGTAAGGCTCTCAGCGAAGATAAGGCATACAATGAAGCTGGGAAGGGCTGGCAATGGGACGTAGTTCTATCGGTGGTGGGATTACCCAAGGAAGTGATCAATCAACTGGGCTCAGACAGGGCGTCCCTGAAACTTTCCCTGAGGGAAGGAAAATGTCTGGGGGTGGAGTTCTTCACAGGTAATGTGCCTGACGCTCCCTATGTGCTGGAGGCGGACTACTCCACTTGGACCAAGGTTATCCAAGGCAAGCTCGAGGTGGTGGGGGCCATGCTTTCTGGTACAATAAGACTGAAAAGGGGTAGCATGGTGAGCCTGGCCAGGTACACCAACGCTGCAGTGGCCATGGCCAGGGTGACAACAAAGCTGAACACCAAGTTCCTGGGGTGAAAGAACGAGGGCCGCAGTCTATGACGGCTCAGGAGGGCTGAGGTTAACTAACTTGGAGAAACCTAAACTATCGGAGGGGGAGATACTGGTGAGGGTGGCCTCCTCCGGAGTTTGTCACTCAGACATTCACCTCCTGAGGTCTGAACTCCTACCAGTTCAGGAGGGTTTCATACTGGGACATGAGGTATCTGGCTGGGTTGAGGAAATAGGACCTGGGGTGACAAATCCTTACGGGCTTGCCCCAGGTGATCCGGTGGTGGTCTCGTGGATATTACCATGCGGTAAGTGTCGTTACTGTGCAACTGGTAGGGAGAACTACTGTGCAGTCTCTTACTCTAGGATGCCTGGTATAATAGGTGTGAACGGAGGACATGCGGATTACCTCTCAGTCCCAGAGGTGGGAGTAATCCCCCTTAGGAAGGGTGTAGACGTCCATCTGGCGGCTCCCATAAGTTGTGCCTACGGTACCGCCTATAGTGCATTGAAATCAGCTGATGCCTCACCTTCCCAGAGTATAGTGATCATTGGTACTGGAGGTGTGGGATCCTCAGCTGTTCAGCTGGCCTCGGCCATGGGTATGTATCCCATAGTGGCAGTGGACGTTGTGGCAAATAAGCTTGAGAAGGTGAAGGGGTTGGGTGCCTCCCATGTGGTTAGTGCCTCCACGGGTGACGCTTCCTCTCTCATAAAGGAAGTCCTCCCGGAGGGGGCGGACGTGGTGTATGAAACTAAACCAAACCCTGATCTGCAGCTTGCACAGGACGTGGTGTCGAGGGCAGGAACGATTGTTGTCACTGGTTTAGGCTCGCAAGGCTCCTCCTTCAATGTTCCCACTAATCTTTTTGTTAATAAAGGATTAAGGATAGTGGGAAACTTGGGTTACAGGCCAAGAGTCGACATACCGGAGTTGGTTACAATGGTGGCCTCGGGAAGATTGGACCCCTCTCGCTTAGTGACTCATCAATACGAGCCGGAGAGAATTGCTGAGGCGTACTCGAACTTGGAGAAAGGACTTCACTTAAGGGCCATAGTTAACTGGAACTAGTTACTACACCCATCTCCCTGAGCCCCATGGCGTAAACTTGCTCAACCGTCATTCTCCTAGCCCTCTCTATCACAGTATATCTATTTCTGAACTGCGACATGGCATAATTTACGTACTCCTCTGGCTGAACTAAGGATGGACCTTGGGCTTCCTTAAAGAAGGCCTCCACCACACCCATGGCCAGGGGAGCTAATTCGGACAACCTCTTATTGAAGGCCTCGAACGCCGGCTCACCGTATTCCGCCACCAGCCTGGATATGAGGTACGTCCCGAACGCTATATGTCTTGACTCGTCCCTCATGACGTTCCTTATCATCTCAAGTAAGGTTGGCATCACCTTCATTCCTTCCAATGTAGTCACGTAACCGTGATAAGCAGTCTCCGCCAGTACACCCTCGACTATCATCATGTAAGTGGTGGCGGCCCTTATTTGGGCCTCCGGTGTCTGATCCGTCAAGAGGACGTTCATAGAGTTGGGAAGCTCGACGTAGAATATCCTCCTATAGGACGGATTGGAATCAATGAATCTCCCATTATCCTTCCCAGGGGCCATGAAATCAAGTATCCTGGTGAAGGCCTCTGTGTGTTTGGATTCCTCGAAAAGGAACTGTTCCAGGTACATTTGCTCCTCAAGTCTTCCCTCCCTCGTGAGGACAGACAGAAGGGGGGATAGGTCCCAGGTGACAGCTTCCTCCCCCGCACCGAATAGCACAGTGAGTTGAAGTAACATCTCCCTCACCTGTTCTGGGAGAGCCTCCCAGTCCTTCCTGTCCCTTTCCATGTTCAGGTTAGCCGGGTCCCAGAAGAGTTTCTTCCCCAATTGATAGAGCCTCATGGGGAACCTATCCCAATTTATACGGTTAGCGGAGGTAAGGGACAATCTAGCTCTTTCCATGGGGTATTGTTCGATCTCATAATATGTCTTTTGTGCATAACAGTTTTCGTGGTCGGTTAAGGGTCTTCAAATAGACAGTTAGATCTATCATAAATTATTATTCTTATCCTCTAGCTATATATTATGGTGGCGGAGAAAGTATATCTACTTGATCTGGGTTGGCTAGGAGGGGATATAGGATGGTTCCTTCCTGGGGCGGCCGGGGGAGCCCTCACAAACTCCAACAAGTCACCGAAGAGGGAATGGGTCGAAATACCGGTGAGCGCGGCGCTGGTTCAACACAAGGACGGCTATATTCTCTTCGACACTGGAATAGCTCCAGACGCAATGCAGACACATGCTAAGGGTCTCATGGACGTTTTCCCCATAATAAAATTCTCTGAGGAGAATAGAATTGAAAGACAGTTGGCTAAGGTTGGACTGAAGCCGGCAGACGTAAGTTTCGTCGTGATCTCTCACCTCCATCTTGACCACATCGGCCAAGCGATTCCCTTCAGGGACGCCAAGGTGCCCATACTGGTGCAGAAAAGGGAACTTCAGTACGCCCTCTACATGTTATGGCAGGGGAAGGGTGGGGCATATGATATGGCGGATATGGAGCCACTTAAGGGAGCAAACTGGGTTCCCATAGACGACCACCAATTTGACCTCGTGGATGGAGTTCAGTTGGAGTTCACGGGTGGACACACTCCTGGGCACCAGGTCATGCATGTTACCACAAAGGCCGGGAACAATTATACCTTCACAGGAGACTACCTTCACATACCCCAGGAATACGATTTGGAGGCCAAGGGTTGGCTCTTGAGCGACGCAGATGAGTGGCACGCCTATATAAGGAAGCTAAAGGTTAGGGAGAAGGCTAAGAGAGCTAAGATAGTGCTTAGCCACGATCCGGGGCTCTGGAGCAAGTTTCCCACTGCCCCTAAGGGCCTAGAGTGAAAACCATGGATCCTTCCTTTCTGGCCTCGTCTCCACTTAACGACACCGTTTTCGTTATAAACATACCGCAGGTGAAGTTCGGTCTCGGAGTGACCAGGGACGTGGGCTATGAGGCAAAGAGGCTGGGCATGAGGAATGTGTTGCTGGTGGTGGGAAGTAAACTAAAGGAAAGTAGATTGCTCCAACAGGTTAAGTCGAACCTTGAAAGGGAAGGTATGACCGTGAACGTCACCCATCACGTTAGGGTTGAGCCCGAGGACCAGGAGTTGGTCAATGCCTACAGGGAAGTCAAGGATCTGAAAATAGATGGGTTCGTTGCGCTGGGCGGAGGATCTACAATAGATACCGCCAAGATAATCAACCTCCTATATACCTATCCCGCCGATCTCAACGATTATGTAAACAGGCCCATAGGGAAGGGAATTTCTCCTCCAGGCCCATTGAAGCCAATGATCGCAATTCCAACTACGGCAGGGACGGGGAGTGAGAACACCAATGTTGCTATCTTCGACGTAGTTAAGCTCAGAGTGAAGACGGGGGTCAGCAATCAATACTTGAGACCTTCGGTTGCAATAATTGACCCACTGAATACCGTAACCTTACCTCCCATGGTTACCGCCTCCTCTGGGTTGGATGTATTGAACCACGCCATAGAGTCCTACACAGCCCATCCTTATACTGCTAGACCATTGGTAACAGATCCCTCCCAAAGGCCCGTCTATTCTGGGGCTACTCCGATAGGAGATATCTTCGCCCTGGAGGCAATTAAGTGGGTTCACGATTATCTCAGGAGGGCATACGCCGATCCCTATGACATTGAGGCCAGATATTATATGATGCTCGGTGCCAGTGTTGCTGGAATAGGTTTCGGTCACGCAGGAGTTCACATTCCTCATGCCATGGCTTACCCCATTGCCGGCATGCTCAGGAAGTGGTACCCTGAGGACTACGAGTTCGGATATCCAATAGCACCTCACGGTATAAGTACCGCCATACCCGCAGCCTACGCCTTCAGTTACCTTGCGCCCTTTGCTGAAAGAAGATTCTCCCACGTTGTCCAGAGGCTTGGGATGGAGCCTGAGGAGGGAAAGGTCGGAGATCAACTATTCGAGTACTACATGAAACTGCTCACTTCAACTAAGGTTCCCACCAACCTAAGGGAATTGGATTTTTCGATAGAGGACGTTGACCAGTTGGTGGAAGGTACGCTGACACAACAGAGACTTTTAGCCCTTTCTCCAAAACAGGTAGGGAGGAGGGACCTAGAACAAATTTTCAAGAGGGCCATAGAGGGCGGGTGAGCTTGATTAATCATTTCCTCGGCTATGTTTCAATGTGGTTGAAATGAATGGGTGGCGATGAAAGTTCATGGTGACTATCTTTCCAGATCGTCAATCACGTCGAAGTTCATGACCAGACCAGGGCATTTTGAGCAATTTTCACGCATCACTATAAAGATGGACATATGAATGAGCATGAAGGTTTGTGGTGGACCATGTGAACTTCAAAGTCCATTTTCATGGCCGTTGGTAATCTAACTTAGGACCTAACGTTCGTTATATGCATGTTATGTTAGTTACCTAGAAGTTCCTTTGAACGCACCTTATTTTCTGGACTGTGGAATGAAGACTCATGCTCTATGATATTCACGCTCATCTTGAGACTCCTCAGTTTGACGGAGATAGGGATAAGGTGTTATCCAAATGTCCAATCGTTGTGGTTAATGCAGGTGTCGACTACGATAGTAACCTCCAGGCCCTTAGGTTAAGTTCCATTTACCCCAACGTGATACCTGCAGCTGGCTTCCATCCAGAGTATGTGGGTTCAAAACTGTCTCAACTTGAGGACTGTCTCTCCCTGACCGAGAGAGTACGGATAATTAGTGAAGTAGGATTGGATTACTTCTGGGTGAAGGATCAGGAGGGCAGGAAGACAGAGGTGAATGTGTTTACTAAGTTTCTCGAATTGGCCGAGAGGACTGGAAAACCTATGATAGTGCACGTTAGAGGAGGTATAGGCGAGGCATTATCCATAATATCCTCCTACAAGGTCAGGTTCGCTCTTCACGCCTTTGAGGGAGGGATAAAGTATGCCTTGAAGGCAGTGGACATGGGGGGCTATATTTCCGTCCCTCCAATCTTAGTGCGGGATAGAAGTAGGCAGGAGGTGGTCAAGAGCATCCCTTTGGATTCTATACTTACTGAGACAGACTCACCATTTCTCGGTCCTACCAGGGACTCAAGAAATGAACCTTGCAATGTGTCCTTAACCTTGGCCAAACTGACAGAGATATTGAAGTTAAGGGTTGACGAGATTGAAGCTTCCATAGAGAGGAATACCTTGAGCTTTCTCCCCTTTCTGGCGGATAGATCAATGTAGAAAAATTGTTTCGTGACGATTTTAGATCAGTCGTCTAGCTAGGTCAGGACGCCACCCCGACAAGGGCTGACTGGGTAGTTCTTATATGGAACTCCTTCCTCACTTCGTTGTCCAGATCTTTTTACAAAAGGCTGAAAGCCTCGCCCCTTCCAGGGGCAGATGATAGTCTAGATACTGTCTTTCTAATTATACTGATGGCCAGGAGGAACGCGATCAGAGCTACGGTTTCAATGTCGCCTCCTCTGAATCCCTCCTAGTCCTTGTAAATAACTACGTGAAGGCAACACGTTTCGTGTTCTGGTTAAAAGGAAATGTGA
>JAFMDM010000070.1 GCA_017857195.1 Methanobacteriota archaeon | reverse complement strand
GTTTTACAAAATTGATATTTAAGTATAAGGGGGCTATATCACTCCTCGAGAGGCGAGGCTTTCCGCCCAACCCCCATTCATGTAACACGAAAAAGTTTCCTTACAATTGATCCGCCATTTAAGCGTAGAGCTTGCCCATCGGAATCATTACACCTGACACTGTCGCATCACATACATAAACGCTATGCCAAGCGGATAACGACAAGTACTAGTCACTTCCACTGCCAGACCTTTATTTTGAAACTGAAATCAGGCGATGTCTCCAATTCATATACCCCTACCAGACCGTCAAGCCACGCAAATGCTCCTTTTTCTGGAGCTGTGTAAAGCATAGACCCGCGCTCGATCACCTTTCCATTCTTCCGCGTCACAGTTCCAAAGCCGCTCCAAGTAAACTTTTCGCCATCTTGAGAAAAGAATGTTCCTACACCAGTTCCCGAAATCGATTGACCTTCTCTTGGAACAAATGGTACGTCGGACCACCAAGTGACTTCACCGAATACCTCAACACCCTTCATCCTACCCATCTCCTTGAACAACGTTTCCACTTTTCCATCTTTGACGCGCATCCTGATTTCCGTGCCTTTACCTTCCCCTTCGTATATGAGTTCGGCTATCATATTAGTTTATTTATAATTCATTTATATGAAGTTTGGGTTTACATGTAAACTGTAAACCCTAAAAGAATTAGAAGTGGCTATGGGAGTTGGTAATGTCGAAGTATTCATGTAGGTTAAATGATTGTGAGGAGTGCCTTACTCCCTGGATCTTACGTTCCCTCAAAGGAGGAGAGAAACTTCGAGGCCTCAGCAAGGGTCGGCAATGCCTCCGTGTCTCCCCTTGTGGTGAGGACAAGGGTCGCTGCTGCACTGGCGTATCTAATGGCCTCCTCAACCGACTTACCCTGAATCACTAGCCCCACGAAGTACCCTGCCAACGCGTCACCGGCTCCAATTGGGTCCTCCACCCTTACCCTGAAGGTGGGTCCGTGTACCTGCTTCCCGTCCATGTAGACCCTCGCTCCTCGTTCACCCATCTTGAAAACCACGGTCTGCACTGAGAACTCTTCCGTGAACTTCCTGACTGCAGCGTCCGGCTCGGACTCACCAATTATTATCTTGGAGTCCACGGGATCAACAAAGAGGAACTCGAGGCCCCCGATCACCCTCCTCAGGGCCTCCCTGGCTTTATCAGGCGCCCAGAGCTTGGGCCTTATGTTGGTGTCCACGGACCTGTTGGAGGCCAGCTGAAAGGCCCTTTCCACTGCCTCCCTAGCGCTGTCGCTTATGGCTAGGGTGATGCCTGTGGAGTGCACTAACCTGGCCCCCTTGATCAAGGCTTCATTAACGTCCTCCGGGGAGAGTCTACTGCCAGCGCTCCCCCTCCTATAATAGAACACCTCGCTTCTGTCAGGGACGGGGAAGTGCCTCTGTATAAAGTAAACTCCCGTGGGAGCGTCGTCCTCCTTCACTGAGCTCACCTCCACCCCCCTGGCCCTGGCGTATTCCAGGATTGATCTCCCGAACTCATCCCTCCCCACCCTGGCCAGGAGCGAACAATCCACTCCCGTCATGAGGATTGAGACGCAGAAGTTTAGCTCTGAGCCTGCTACATGTCTCTCGAAATGGGTCACGTACCTCAAGGGCCCCGGAGTCACAGCGTTAAGCTGAACCAGGGGTTCCCCTAGTGCCACCACCCTCATCTTAGCGAGAGCACCTTCCCCCTCAACATCTCGAAATCCGACTTGAGCTTCTCCTCTTCAATGGGATAGATGGGCGGCCTGGGAAGGCCCACATCATATCCCTGAATCTCCTTCACCAGGACGTAGTTTGCCGCAAGTGAACCGTATTTTCTAGAGAGCTCTATCAGCTCAGCTATCACCTGCTGCACCTGGGAGGCCTCAGTTAACTTGCCCTGCTCAATCAGCGTCCTCACCTTCAACAAAAGCTCTGGAGCATAGTTCCCTAATGCGGACACCACTCCGTCAAGTCCTGACGCCATGGAGGGTAACACCAAGGTGTCAGCCCCAGTGTAGACCTTCAACTGGGGGAGTATCCTCTTTAAGGCCATTGGATGGGAGAGGTCCTGGGTCGTGTCCTTCACACCCCTGAGGCATCCTATTTCCTTTGCCAACGCCGGAGAAACGTCGAAGCCCGTGGCAGCTGGGTAGTTGTAAAGGTAGACTGGATGAGGAGAAGCAGAACATAGGTCCCTGAAGTAACGTAGCACCCAGTCCTCCCTCATGCGGGGGAAATAGTAAGGGGGATAGGAGGCAACCCCAACAATGTCGAACTCCTTGCTCTCCCTTACAAGTCTCACCACATCGTTTAGGTTCAACCCTCCCACTTGAAATATGACCCTGTTAGTTACGTCGTACACAGCCTTCAGGTTAACAAGCTTCTCCTCCGGGGAGAGAGCTGGACCCATGCCCGTGGAACCATTTACGAATATGGCGTCAACACCCTTTTTAACGAGGTTTGAGACGTGAGACTTCAGCTTTTCCACGTCCACCTTTCCCTCCTTTGTGAAGGGGGTTACGGTGGGCACAATGATCTCAGGCATGATAATAGCTCACGCGGGACAATTATAAACATAAGACCTAACCACAGACACTGATCAATTTTTATAACTACAGATTTATCACAGCGTTTCCAGGCCAGATATAACGTTAAATTTGAGGAAGGAAAGGAAGTATTCAACTGAAGACAGGTAAATATATATTTATTCCTCATATCCACGTCAAATGGAGAGAAACTTTTCAATTAGACGTTCAATATCACCACAACTTTTTACAGCTCAAAACAGAAAGGAATATATATCTATAGAGATGTGGGCGTGGTAAATGTGGAGGATACCATTAACAATATTAGGTTTCCTTATGCTGGCCTCTGCCCTGATGGTTCACGGGCAGAGCCAATCGTTGAGTAGCTTTCCCAGCGCGGCCGTACCTCCCTGGCTGGACACTGGAAGTAATTCGTGGATGCTCACTGCGGCCACCTTTGTGGGGCTTCAGAGCGTTCCTGGGGTCGCCCTGTATTACGCGGGATTGTCCAAGAAGAGGTATGCCATAAACAGTGCAATGATGGTGTTCTACGCATTCGCATCGGTGCTCATAATTTGGGTTCTGTTGGGTTACAACTTGGGCTTTGGTCCAGCCTCAATAAAGTTGGGAGGACTGGGAATCGTTGGGACTCCATCACCGGCCTTCGGGGGGCTCTTCATGGGGTCTCAGGGAACCTATGGCCCGTCGTCCACTGCCTTAAACATACCAAATGCTACGCTGATCTTCTTTCAATTCGTCTTCGCCGCGATAACCCCAGTACTGTTGGTGGGAGGGGTGATGGAGAGGATGAACTTCAAGGCGTGGATACCATTCGTCCCTCTCTGGTCATTGCTTGTGTACAGCCCAGTGGCTTACTGGTTGTTCGCAGGAGGGTGGTTGAACCAGGTGGGGGCAGTCGACTTCTCAGGAGGGTATGTGATACACGTGGACGCAGGTATAGGTGCGTTGGCGGCCGCAATGGCCGTTGGACCAAGGTTGGCCACAGATAGGAAGTTGGAGGCAAACAACCTCATGCTGGTCTTGGCGGGGGCGGGCTTAATATGGCTGGGTTGGAACGGCTTCAATGGTGGCGACCCATACGGAAGCACTGTGGACGCGGCAATTGCAGTTCTGAACACCAACTTGGCCACAGCGGTGAGCGCCATAACTTGGATGGGAATGGACATGAAGTTCTTCGGAAAGCCGTCGTTGGTGGGAATAACCACGGGCGCCATAACTGGCCTGGTGGTCATAACTCCCGCCGCCGGATACGTGAACGGATGGGAGAGCATCATCATGGGAATAGCTGCGGGTTCCATACCCTGGCTGGCCCTGAATAAGTTGGAGCCGAAACTACACGTAGACGACACGCTGGGAGTGTTTTCAAGTCACGGAATTGCCGGAATAGTGGGAGGACTACTGACTGGACTCTTCGCCGATCCAAACGTAGCCCAATTCGTAGATCCTGGGTTAAGGGGTGCCATATACGGTAATCCATACCAACTGATGATTCAGGCGGTGGCGGCTGTCGTGGTGGTGGCATACGACTTCGGTGTGACCTACGGCCTCCTCAAGCTCATAGGTTCGTTCATACCGTTGAGGGAGAAACCCGAGGTGCTTGAGAGGGGAGATACACAAATGCACGGTGAAATAGCGTACGCCTGAGGTGTCCCAATGAAAAAAGTGGAGGCAATAATAAGGCAATCCAGGTTAGACTGGGTCAAGAACTCCCTGGTGAGGGTGGGAGTCAGGGGGATGACGGTGACCGAGGTCAAGGGATTCGGTAGCCAGAAGGGGAGGTACATATACAGGGCAGAGGAAGAGGTGGTGGACTTCCTTCCTAAGGTCAAAGTGGAAGTCATTGTACCGGACGAAATGGTTGAGGACGTGGTGAAGGCAATTATCTCGGTGGCCAGGACTGGGGAAATAGGAGACGGAAAGATATTCGTCATCCCAGTGGAAACTGCCATAAGAATAAGGACAGGAGAGAAGGACGAGAAGGCCATATGAAAGACTCGCATCTCTATAACTATTTGTTGATTTTAATTTTTAAATACCCTTTATATGAATTACATTTATATAGCATTGCCCAGAGTCTTTCGTGATCTACTAACTGATGATAGCCACTGCTCGCCAGGTCTTCGGAGTGATCGGAAAATAAATGGGAGGGTAGTATTTCCCTTGACCGGCACCAAGGGGGTGAACATATGATCCCTTAGGAAGGGTGCCCTTAGCGGAATTAGAAGATAATACACCACGGGTGACATCTAGGCCACTTAATCCACCCTGAATCCCGGCCGTCTCACGTTAACCACCTCCTTGTTCACCAGGTTGGGAGGTGTCTCACCCTTCAGGAACGCATTTAGGTTCTGAACCACTACGCTGGCCATGGCCCTCCTGGCCTCCACTGTGGCGCTTCCCAGGTGAGGAAGGAGCACAACGTTACTGAGAGAGGTGAGGGGACTAGACTTGGGAAGTGGTTCTCCTCAAAAACGTCAAGCCCAGCTCCGGCTATTCCACCTCTCTTTAACGTATTCACTAAAGCCTCAGTATCCACAACCAGTCCTCTCGACGTATTGACCAATACAGAGGTGGGTTTCATCCTCCTTAGCAAGCCCTCCCCCACCAAATGCCGAGTCTCAGGTGTGAGCGGGACGTTTACGCTGATCACGTCTGAGGTGGAGAACAAGTCCTCCAAAGAACTCCACGTGGCCCAGCTAACCTTCTTAGGGCTTCTGGACCAATACACCACCGTCATTCCCATACCTCTCCCTATTTCCCCAACCCTTCTTCCTATTCTCCCGAAACCCACCACCCCTAACTTTTTGCCCCTCAACTCCATTCCAAGCAGGAGAGTGGGATCCCACGGAACGTCATGTCTCTCCCACCCTCCCGATCTCACGAAGTGATCCCCTTCAACCACACGCCTGGTCACCGACATTATTAGGGCCCAGGTCAACTCCGCCGTTGCCTCGGTCAACACGTCGGGGGTGTTGGTGACGTACACTCCCCTTGATGTGGCACACTGAAGGTCAACGTTATCGTAACCCACTGTATATTGTGCAACTATCCTCAACCTAGGCGACGAAAGCACCTCGCAGTCTACCTTATCTTATAGCATGGTCACCAAGGCCTCATAGTCCCGCCTTAGCAACCTTTCCCTAGGTATGGGGCCCTTCCCCTCCCAGAACTCCACCTCCCAATCCAGGGAGCTGAACTTGTCGGGAAAGAACTTCCTGGTTATAAGTACCTTGGGGCTCACAGGGAAATTTGGATTTAGACGATTTTAGTCTTTAGTTGAATATCCCTTGATGATCTCCTCCCTCCTCAGGGAATAGTTAATAACCAGTTTACCTAACCCAGTCTCATAACGCCTCAACTCCCTAAACTTAAATTCCTCAAAAACTGCGACAGTAGCATTCTCATTAACGTCAATAGATAAGTAGTTACCATCTCTTGACTCTACCTCGACCTCCCTCTCAAAAGTTAACCAAACCGGGGCCTTCCTACCCATCAGCCTCAACCTGAGCTCCTGTGAAACCCTCCAACTGTAGTGATGAACGTGGTTCTTCAGGTGAACACAACCTACGGCACTTTCGCCTACTGGCTTCAGGACGTTGGTAGTTATCAGACATCAAACCATCAATTAACGTTCATAGATAACATATGGAACCTCACGGGGAATCCATCAGTGCTCTCATCGTCTTCAGTGTCAGGTAACGGTAAGGTCGCATCCGCCGGTGGGGGTAATACGTTCTATTATGACGTGGGCCCAAGTTACACATACTCTTTCCCACTGGTTTACCTGTACGTTGTTAACGTTTCTTACAACAGTAACTACCTCTACGTATGGTTTGGGTACTCCTTTGGAGGTAACACTCAATATTACGACAAGGTGTCCATAAAACAGGGAGGAATAGTGAGCGCGGCCATAGCGATCGACGGTTACACCTACACGCCTGACGGATTATATTATGACGCGGAGTTGGTGTGGGGAGGCGGAGGAAACGGTGCCCCCACTCAGTTCGTCAACCTTAACGCCACCTTGGGATTGTATGAAGGAAATACGCTTCAACCCATCCCTTCACTCTACACCTTCGGTTCTGACACGGGGGAGAGCGCCTACAACGTACACGACGTGCTCGTGAATGGAGTTCCAACGGTATACGCTGGAGTGGAGGAGTTAAAGTTGCTCACGAACAACTTCACTGTCATTCTTTAATTTTTTTAGTTTAAGTAATCCCTTTCATGAGCGTAAGGCTCATTGCTGAGATGCAGCATACTTCATTATGGGTCCTTCCATTGATCCCCTACTTCAAGTTAGGGGACTTGAGGTGACCTACGGTTCAAGGACGGCACTTCGAGGGGTGGACTTTGAAGTACGACCTCACGGTTCCTTGGCAGTGGTGGGTGAGTCAGGGTCAGGGAAGTCCACCTTGGCCAGGGCCGTCCTGGGTCTCCTACCAAAGAATGCCTACGTTAAAGGTACCATAACTTTCAATGGAATGGAGGTGAGGGGTGGAGTGAAGGACTTGAGGACCCTGTGGGGTGTGGGGATGACGGCCATCTTTCAGGACGTCAGGTCCTCCATGGATCCACTGATGAGGGTTGGAGAGCAAATTGAGGAGGTTATAAATGTGAGGGAGGAAATAGTGAGGCCGAGGAAGGGTCAACACCACGGCGAAGTGCTTGAGATCCTTCATGAGTTCGGCTTCAGGGACCCTGAGTCTGTGAGTAAGAGGTACCCCCATCAGCTCTCAGGAGGGGAGAGACAGCGGGCGGCCCTGGCCATGGCCTATGCGTTAAGACCGCTTCTACTCGTGGCCGACGAACCTACGTCCAACCTGGACCTCATAACTCAAGCCCAGATAATAGACCTAATACGTAAGATGGCTGAGATGGGAACCTCCATCCTCTTCATAACCCACGACCTCTACCTGGCCTCATCATTGACTGACAGAACCTTGGTGCTTTATGCCGGAAGGGTGATGGAGGAAGGTGCCACAGGAGAAGTCCTTGAAAGGCCCTTACATCCGTTCACCAGGGAACTCATATCTCCCTCCACCAATCCTCTCTCCCCACCTTCGGGAATAGGATGCCCCTTCAGTCCCAGATGTCCTTCAGCCTTCTCCAAATGCGTGGAAGTTCCACCTATCAAGTCAGTTGGTGGGAGAAGGGTGGGATGTCACCTCTACTGAACGCCCTTAACTCTCAACACCCTCTCCAAGGACCTATACCAGCTCAACCTCTCCGCCAGGAAGGTCAGTTGGGCTACAGCTACGCCCAGCAACCATCCTCCCAATATGTCTGCCGGCCAATGAACGCCAACGTAGACCCTGGAGTAGCTTACCGCCACGGCCTCCAACATTAAGGGGATCCAAGCCCATCTGGGAAGGGTGTAGTATGACATTATCGCACCGGTTGAAACTATCAGAGCGTGGCCTGAGGGATAGCTGAAGTCGGTGGGGGGAGGTATAAGTAGGTGAGCTGGAACGAATAGGAATGGCCTCATTTGGGCCACTGCATACTTCAAGGCTTCACCTAGAACTATATCTACCACGAACGCGGAGGCCATGAGAATTGCCGCTCTCCTCCTCAAGAAGAAGAGTAGTCCCACCACAGGTATCCAGACGTATTCCCTCCCATACTCTGACAGGAAAACCATGACTGGGTTAAGTGGAGCCACTTGAGCGTCGTTTATTAAATGAAAGAGAAACACGTTACCTGGAACCTTGGGCTCCGAGAGAACCTTAACAATTACTGTGAAGATCACGAAGAGAGCAAGAAGTAAAACCCCGCCTCTATACCTATCCACGAAGCATTGGGATATATTCAAGCTTTAAAACTTTCCAATGAGACACCGAGTGTGTCGATAGTGTCGGCACTGATTATGTAAATTAACAGCCTATCAATGAGATCTGTTAACTCGCCATAATCCTCATTAAATGTCGGTCGCATGGTTCCGAAGGGAGAGATGATTTATAATGATAAGGGACCACACTATCGGCACACTCGAGACGCCGGCACGAGGTACCCATCGAATATCCAGAAGATCAATCAAGTCATATCCTGCCATATATTTGAAGGACTGCCCTCAAGTCCCTCAGGGCCAATTCAGGTGGAAAGGGCACCGGTT
>JAFMDM010000069.1 GCA_017857195.1 Methanobacteriota archaeon | reverse complement strand
CGGGCATGATCATTGCGTCCTCCCTGTTCCACTCGATCCTAGCTCCAGGCACGTTGATGTCGAGACCGTTTTTTCTCGCTTTATCTACATAAACTATGACTTCACCACAGGAATAGCTTAATTTCTTACCTCCAAGTACGGTGATGACCTTTTCCCTGATCCTGGGCCACTCTGGAGGCGCATTTACAATAACTTCCTTGTCCAAGATTATCAAAGCCCCGTTCTCCAACACCCACCCAGTGGGCATTAGTCCCGGGGCCAACAGTTTCATGAACCTCCTTTCCCTTCCTGTAACTATGACAAAGAGATTAGTTGACGAGAACCTGTTAACCTCCTCAATTAATTCCCTTCTCATTATAAATCCTTCCTTCTCCGATGAGAGAGTCCTATCGAAGTCAGATGCCACCATTACCTTATACTTTGACTCCAACCTTCCAGAGCACCTCCTTCATTTTCAATGCGTCCTCCTCAAGCTTCGGACTCTCGCAAATTAGGGAGATTGAGATATCCCTGTCCTTCAACGCGATGGCCAGGGGCTCGAACGGAGGGGTCTCGAACTCTATGGGTCTGTGGACGTCCACAAACTTTCCCTTTCTAAGGGTGACGGACTCGAAATGGGAGTTGATATGTTCCATCCCTAATTCCCCTCTTAATCTATCCAAGACCTCCCCATAGTCTATCTTCCCTCCCTGACGGGCAAAGGTGTGAGCCCAATCAACATAAGGTACAACACCCTTAATCTTCTTAGAAAGGCTAATAACCTCGTCCAATGTGCCTACGGCAGTCTCCTTGGCCATGGTCTCCACGCCGAATCTGACCGTGTTGGCACCCTCTGCTCTTGCCTTTTCCACTACTTCCCCAAGCTCCGTTTCAACCAACTGCAGGCACTTCTCAGGGCCCCTCTTACCATAGAACGCTATATGTATGGCAATGGCGTCAGCCCCCATCCTCTCCGCTCTGTCCGCCGTATCTAGGAGTCTCTTTTTTGAGGCAGCTATCTTCTCGTCCTCATCCGAACATAGGTTTATGAAGTAAGGAGCGTGAACCGAAAGCCTTATTCCTAGTTCATTTGCCAATTGACCTACACGTTCAGCGGTGCTCTGGTTCATTCTTACGCCCTGAACAAACTCCACCTCCATGGCGTTAAGCCCTAACTCCTTTACCTTCCTCAATCCCTCCTCCGTACCTTTGCCCTGTGCGGACAGCGGAATCCCCGCTGGACCTAGAAACACTCTTGCCATGGGGAAAAAGTCATCTAAGGAATTAAAAGCAGTTCACGTATAGTTCATCGAAGAGGCCAGTTTGGTCTTAATGATGGCATACTTATCAGATAGGAGAGTCAGTATGGTCCTTAACACCACCTGTTCGTCGAAGGTGTCTGTCGCCTTCTCCTTAACTCTTCCCAGGAGTTCCCTAGCCAGAGGCTCGCTGTTCATTGATGATAGTGCTGACACCGCGATGTCTACCATGCTCTTTCTCAATAGTAATGGATTCGCTTCCGAGCCCTTGCCCGCCTCAAGCACCCCATTCATATAGTTTAGGACCTCTTCAGTGACCTTGTCCATTGCCTGAGTTATCACTGGTTCTATCATCTTCCTATACTCTTCCTCATCTGTGGCGAAAGTCACGGTATCAGCCACTAGCTGATCTACAGTTAGTATATTGCTTTTTATTGAGTTTAATAATATTTGTTTTAATTGTTCCTGTATCTGGGCTGGTAGCGAGAAGTCCACACTCTTCTCAACCTTTATCCCCATCTTGGATCCTAGGAATTCAGTTAGCGTAAGGGCATCCACACCTACCTTCTTGAACTTTGCGGCAGCGAAGGGGCATAGGGTAACTAACTTCTTGTACCTCTCGGCCAAGGTTCTAGCCATCATGTCCGCCCTTCTACCCAGGTTGGCTTCTAGCTGTGCTCCGGAACATCCCTCCACCTTTCTTACCTTGTATCCCTTCTCCCTTAACTTCTTCATTACATCGTCGGCATAACCCTGAGAGAAGCACGCTACGTGAAGTTGGATCTCCTCATCTCCCTTGACGTCTGCTACCTCAAGTATTCTTAGGTCAAGTGGTGTTATGACTGTCCTAAAGTTGACTCCCAGTATTTTGGAGTAGTCTAGATATACTTCCGAAAGGAGCTTATAGTCCTCAGGGGAGATTGTGAGTACCTCTGACGCACCAGACAATACCTCGGCATTCTTCTTCACCTTCTTAGTTAGTGACGCCCCGTTACCACTGATGTAGTCCAGAAATCCGGTGTCACCCTCAGTACCGACCATTTTTACCTTTACTCCGAGGGCCTTCAGTACCCTTAGTGTGGTAATGGCGTTCTCTAAATTCTCCACCCCACTCTTACCAACCCAAAGCACCACGTCTGAGCTGGGGTCGACTACATCCTGCACCGATTCATCAGCAATCCTTATATTAACTGGAGTCTCCTCCGGCATTTTCTTGGCAACCATATTATTTAGCTTCACCAATAGTGTTGATATTGGAATCTTGGCAGGACATACACCATCACAAAGCCCACATTTGTGACAACCCGATATTTCCGCTATGGCGGACAGTGGGATATCTACGGCCCCGTTTATGTGATAGCTGGATATGGCTCCTTTTACGAAGTCGAACATTCCCTTGGGCGCGTATGGGTATTGTGGAATTAGCCTATACTGTGGGCACACAGTGACGCACATAGCGCAGTCTATACACTCCATGGCGTAATCTACGAAGATATCCATGTACCTCTTCGTAGCCTGATAACCTCCCACCTCTCCTCCAGACGTTAAAGCTTTAGCTAGACCTATGGCGAATCTGAAGGACATCGCATCCTTCTGCTTCCTAACTATATCCGTTACTCCCTTTCCTCTCTCCTTTGGCTCGAAGACCTTACCTGGGTTCATTAACTCATTTGGGTCATTCTGCTGCTTGTATGATCTCATTGTCTCATATCTGTCTACCCCAAGCTGAGCGAACGTCTTGCTTGTAACATTAAGTCTATTCTTGGCATACTGATGTACGAACATACCTACGGCAAGCATCGAACCACCTACCCCAATCATTTCCTCCATCATCAGCGTGTTCTTAGCCAACTCATAGATCAATTTCTTATCGAAGGGCTTCAGGTAGCTCATGGTGAAGGCGTTGACCAATAGGGTTTCCCTTCTCTCCAAGGCAATATCTATATCGAAGCCACCAGTCTCCTCGAGCCTACCTAGGTCCCCTAATTGTCTCCCTAACCTCTCCACCAGCTCCTTTAACTTAGTGTATTCGACCAATCCGTGTTGATGTATTAACAGTCCTTTCGTTCTCATAGCAGCTATAACTCCGTGATTAAAGGACCACCACCCCGTCCATTCCCCAGAGGTCATCTTTGCTCCCGTGTCTATGGCCAGTCTCTTCAACTTCGGCTCAACCAATGCACTTCTGCTGGATGGGTACATGACAACAATATTCCATCTATTAGGATCTACGGGCGCCTTGTATCTTTCCGCCATATATGTGGATATGGCCCTTCCTCTCACCTGAACGTGCCAGGCAGGGATAAGTTGCTTATAGAACTCCCCTATGGCCCTTATCACGTCGTCAAACGACTCATAGGAGAGGGTTACCGCTTCAGTGGTTGAGAATGGTCTCAGCCTTATTCCTGCCTTCACTATAATCCCCGTGGTGCCCTCAGCTCCACAGGCTATGGCCAGATCCCCTCCCTGGAGTCTCACTAGGTCACCCTTGGGGTTTATCATATCGACGAATGCCACATTATCTGAAATGAAGCCGTACTCATAGGAGCCTATTCCCAGGGAGTCACCGGCTATTCCCCCTCCAACAGTGGAATCATATGAAGATGGGAAAGTTCTGAGCTGCATTCCTTTTTGCTGGGCATATAGATCCACTATCTTCCAAGTTGCCCCAGGACCAACTGTGGCCAGCTTATCTCCAGCATTTATTTCCACTGAGTCCATTTTGGAGAAATCAACTACTATACCACCCTCTGTGGGTACTGCATTACCGTACCTATTGGTTCCTTTACCGTAGGGCGTTATGGGTACCTTGTACTTCCTCGCTATTTTCACTAGATCTATGACATCCTCCACGCTCTTAGGGTAAACCACATAGTCTGGAATGTTATTTATTTTAACTCCGGCCCACACTATGTGGGGCACAAATCCCATATCTGAGGAATGGGAGAACCTTTCCGATATCTCAGTACTCATATTCTCTTTAAATCTCGATCTCAGTTCCTCCTCAATCATTCTTAGATTGTCTATATAGACAGCTAAAATAATCTTTGCTTTCTGAAGTTGAACTTTCTATATAGTGAGGAGTAAAATTGTAGAACATATAATATAGGCGAGTTATCTCATTGACTGAAATGACCCTAAGAAAACTTAGCGCTAAGAGGGCAATGTCTGATAACGAAATCATGTTGACGATTTTTACATCCTAATGAAGTGATCCTGTGATAGTTTGGTCCTTAGTACCTCGACCTCCTAAACTAAAGTTTTTAACGAACTGAAGGGAGAAGACGAATATGAAATACGTAGCATTGCTTCTATTAGGACTTATGATAACTCCTATTGCGTTAGTTGCTTCAGCATCAAGTACACGGTTCGCAACCTATAACGTGAATCTATCCACTGAAAACCTGAACTTAACTGCAACCATTACTGTCGAAACGTCCTCAGGTCATCCATATAACAATACTGTTATTGTAAACGGTCAAGTTACAGGCTATAACGCCACAACTAAACTTGATTACTCCACTTCCTACATGTCCAACTATAGCTTGGTGCAGCAGCTCCTATCCAATAATATTTCCGCCCTACTTAACAACACATTAAATATAATGAGAAGTGGGAAATTTGGAAACCTTACGTACAACATTAGCCTCCATTACGGCTCAGGAGGCACTACCTCGGTAGTCATAAATGGACAGACTCTCCAGGCACAGCTTCATAATTTGACAGCATATCTATTCCTAAGCTTACTGTATAACAGGTCCATATTTGGTACACCCTTGACCCTGTCTTATCAACTCAGGAGTTCCGCTCATGGTTTTGTGGAAGTTCTACCTGATGGGCTCCTTTACGCAGCTCAACTACAGGGAACGGCAACCAGTTATCATGGGGCTGACTTCATGGGGACACAGGTCTCCGATCAGGGGTCCACGCACAGTTTAACTCTAGATATCGCTCTTACCTCAACCAACATAGTCGGAGATCCAACCACCAATTACACCATGTTCATTGTTCCAGCGGTGGGAGCTAGCGCAGTGGTCCTCTTCCTAGTTCTTAGGAAGTTCTTCTAAGCTTTTTTCCACGAGCAAATTTTTCTATATAGATGATAAGAAAGATAAGGCTATTCTTCCCAGACGGGACTACGGCAGGTTTCGTTATATTTGACGGCGAGGTCAGTAAGGTCTATCAGGAACAGGATGGAAGGAGGGTATTTTTGTTCCAGGTGAAAGGACGATTCCCTCCTCCCAGAGCTGATTTCTCATGGGTAGAGAGGGTCTTAGATCAAGGGTTAGAAGATGGAAGGAAAAGGTTCATACTATATGTGGGTAGTAGGTACTTGGTAAATGTCAAAGGCTTAGAGGAAGATGATGCTCTGGAGGCACTTAGAGCCTTTTATGAAAGAGGTGGGGGAAAAGTGTATGATGCTTGGTTACGATCCGTGATAAGGGGAGTTAAGTCCAGGAAATTGAAACCGTGGAGCCTATCAAGGCTCAAGAGGGACGATCCTGAACTATATGAATCTATAATGGAGGTGTTAAGGACATCTGGGAGGTCAAGCATGCGGAAGGATCAATAGAAAATTCAAAATAACATTTGTAGCCGATTGCTTTAAAATCTTCTATACAGTCTCCCATTATAGATACTTTGATCGTCGAAGAAAGGGTCACGGAGGTTACGATAGATAGGCTATCGTTACTTAAGTATCTATATGACGAGACTAACTCTCCTGACTTCTGGGTAATGATCAAGGCGGTTCAGAAATTTATGGATCGTGAGGATCAAGACTCATACGAGGCCGTAGTTCAACTCCCTGGCGTCCCAGTCCCTTTGGCTAAACTTACTTTCAAAAAATGTCTCAATTCGGACGGTGTTATTCATGAGGGACGTTCGGATTCTCCAAAGGCCTTCCTAAGATTTTCAGTTACTTTACTTGGGAAGAAATGTCTACTGAGGGCTGAATATGAGGGACCAATGGAATATTTCGCAAGGAGATTGCTAAGAAATGTTCTAAATATATCTGTTAAGAAATTGGAGGAACTTCCCCAGCGTCTTAGAGGACTAGATAGCACCGCTTGATACCCTATCCATTTCTCCTCTTACTAACGATACTTCCATTTCACAGAACGCCCTCAGTTCCCTATAGATCTCCTCCATGCTCATCTCTTGCTTCAGTGCCCCATAAACCACGTTCCTAAGTCCTGGATGTACCTGCGTGAGGTCCGGCTCCACCCTGTGGAAGTTCTTTAGTACCTCCTCTCTGTCCACCGAACCTGCTGCAGCCTGTTCCATTTCCCTCTCCAACCAGTCTGGAGTGGGATACTTTCCAGTTAATGCTACGTAAATTGAGACCCCAAAGGAGTAAACATCCAAGGATGTGTCAGCCCTAGCTCCGAACCTCTGTATTGGATGGGCGTAGAATGGTGTGTAATGTAACACAACCTCTCCGATCTTAACCGCGGACCCTAGGTCTGACAGCTTGGGTCTCACTTTGCCCGAGGAAATGGCGTTCAAGGCCTCCATGCCATAGGGTGGTAGCCATGAATCAAATAATATGTTCGAAGGCTTGAAGTCACAGTGCACGTAACCATTCATGTGAAGATGAATTAGTGCAGCTGCCTGAGACTTGAAGATTTGGGCTACTACGTTGGTCCACACAAGGGAGCTCCTCAGGGAAGAGTACTCCTTACTCACCAACACGTTAGTGAGATCACCCCCCTCCATGAACTCTGTCACAATGGCCGGAGGAAATCTAGGGTCATATTCCTCGTCAACGTAACTTCCTATAATCTTCATGATGTTAGGGTGCTGAGATAGTTGCTGAAGCTTAGCTACCTCTCCCAGGACCTCGCTGTGTCTAGACTCCCGCTTCATCACCTTCACTGCGTACTTTTTCCCTCTCCTTTCGGCCAAATACACCTTCCCCATTCCTCCATCTCCCACAAGTTTCTTAAGATGGTAGCCATACAGTGTAACTCCCTCCAGTTCATCATCGATGGTGAAGTTCTTCATACATGCC
The DNA here is from genome assembly GCA_017857195.1 of Methanobacteriota archaeon. GTDB lineage: Archaea > Thermoproteota > Thermoprotei_A > Sulfolobales > Sulfolobaceae > Sulfodiicoccus. The sequence goes on along the minus strand of JAFMDM010000069.1, from coordinate 1,441 downwards.
TCAGGGATTCCCTCCATGCAGGCAAACGCGAACTCCCTCTCTGCCCTAGAGGGTGAACTCTTCTCCAGTATTATTCCCTTCATATATGCTACACCGGGGGTTCGTCTTTCTTGTTCAATCTTCTCCAGAAGTTTGAGAGCCTCCACCTCCATCCCAGCTTTGATCATCATCCATGCCAACGTGACTGAATTCCTCATGGAGTCTTCCCTCCTTAAGGCCTCAGTAAGGTACTGTATTGCCTCCTTGACCCTCCCCCTCTTCCATAGCTCTAACCCCAATCTGAAAGGAGGTTCGGAGTCGGGGCTGAGTTCCGCTGCCCTAATCATTTTCTTCAAGTCGCCTGAGGAGAGAAGTTCCCTGGACTCCTTAACTAGCTTGTCCCTGAGTTCCGCTGCCTTTCTCTGATCGAATCTCTGATAAATATTCAAAGCTTCCCTCACCATCCCCTTGAGTTCCATGCAGTTGGCTGCTGCGAGGGCTTCCTCCCTGCCGTACTCTTCTAGCTCGGCGAACAACTCAAGCACGTAGTCACAGTCCTTGGATCTCCGCAATGCTTCCCTGAGAATTGTCTTGTCCTGACTCCGGGAGACGGCGTACCTAATGAACGATTCACCTCTCTGCATGTTCTCCATGAGTATCTTAGTATCGTTCTTCCTCAATGGCACTCCCTCTACTACATCAAATATTCCCTCCTTTACCTCCTCGTTGGGTTGCCAAACGTAAACGTTACCCTTTCCATCCTCTAGTAGGGCCATCCTGATCTCCTTAAGGAAGCCCACAAACTTGAGGTCCCTGGCCTCCCTGATCCTAGTCACATCGAATATGATTCCTCTCTTTTTACCATCTTCCTCCACATACCCGATCACTTCTCCCTTGGTTTTCACGTCCACCTTGGCGTAGTACAATGTATCCCTATAGACGTAACCTCTATCCCCCAATCTGAAGACCAGTGACCTCAGTTTATTCACCTCATGGCCCTCGTGACCTCACTGGCTACCTCCTTGGACAACCTACTCGTCCTTTGAGTGCCCTCTAACCTCCTAGTCGACTCTAGTGCTCCCCTGAGCCTCCTTGTTGCGCTCATTAGCTCAACTCTCCCTGTGTCTTGGGCGATCTGATCCATGCATTCCAAGGTCTTCGTGGCTTGCTCTATTTTCCCCTCCATTATTTGTCCACCATACTTGTCCAGGAGCTCGTAGTAGGCGTACTCCTTTATCAGGTCCCTATTTATACCACTCAGGAAGTCTCCCTCCTCTATTCCCAGGACTTCCTCCTCCACTCTTACAGAATCGTCTACAGGATCCTTGTAAGTGGCCACTACCTTAAGCTGATCCCTAGATCCGCCTGGAATCACCGTTTGTCCGTATATCTTAACGGCCTCCTGTACGCCTCCCAACCTTATGGGGGGTCCCCTATAATTGAGTGGTTTCACCTCCCTTGG
>JAFMDM010000068.1 GCA_017857195.1 Methanobacteriota archaeon | reverse complement strand
GAGGTCCCGAAGAGGTTCTCAGGGAGCCCCCAGCTCATGGATACCACGTCGGCCAGCTTCTGAGAGACCACATAGTCTATAGCCTGGAATAAGTCATTGGAGGTTGCCGAGGGAGCTACAACGACATCGATGTGAGCATAGGGGGCAAGGGAGTGGGCAGCCTCCACATCAAGGGCAGTCTCAACGTCCCAACCTGTGAGCAAACCTTGGTATGGCTGGTAATATCCTGTGGGTATGACGGTAATGTTAGCTGGGGGAAGGTTGAAGTCCTTATCGAATGTAGCTACGTCAGACTGAATGTTGGGATCTCCATATGCCTCGATAACTGCTATTGTAACGTTCTTCTCGTTTGGAGAAATTATTGGAGTTACATTGTACGCACCCTGAAGATCCTGTGGATCGTAATATATTGCAGAGAGGACGGAGGGGATCTGTTGGGTGGAGACGAGGGTGTGGTTTGAAAGATCTCCTAACACTATGAGATTCTTATGGACTTGAGTGAAATTGGTTAATCCAGCTATTATAAGACCGTTGAGGCTACTGGGAAGGGAAGGAAGGGACATGGGTGCATAATAAATATCGCCAGAATTGTTGTAAACGGCCAGCTTCACATGGAATGTGGACTCTATTAACGACGCAGGGGCGACGGCTGATACCATGAATCCGTCGGGACTAACGTAGGTAATATTCATACCCAACGAGTGAAAAAGGGACTTCACTGCCATCACCTTGGATTGAGGCGGTGAGAAGTAATCCCTTATCTGTGTCATGCTCAGGGGACTGATTTGATGGTTACTCACCTCTTGAGCGGCCATGATGAGTCCGGATATGTTCCTAGGCATAAGGAGAACTGTGACTGTAACTGGAGTGGAAGAGGGTAAGGGACCTACTTGATTCCCCACCAGGCTAGGTCCCACATAATGCACGTTACTAGAGACCACTGGAATAACAGGAAGAGCCAGAAGCAGGAGTAGAAGGTAAACTTTCATTGAAGCCAATAAACGCTTTCTATAATAAACAGTTCTACAGAGTCTTTCAAAAGAGTTATGACCTGGGTTGGGAATTCATCATCTCAACCTACAATTGAGACAAATCCACTTTCAAGAAATGTCGATGACTGTTTCGGTATTCAACTTGTTAAGGTTCCTCCCTTAACTTCATCCAAGTTTAACCACGGAATCACAGACCTCCACCACGTCTCTATCGTGTGTGGCTATCACGATTCCCCTTCCATCCTCAGAGAGCAATTCCAAGGCCCTTACGAACGATATCAGGGAGTCTCCGTCCATTCCAGTTGAAGGTTCGTCGAAGGCCACCACTTTAGACCCCGAGGCAATGGCAGAGGCCATTAGCACTCTCATTTTCTCCCCATAGCTTAGCGTGTATGGACTCCTATCCTTAAGATGGACCAGATTGAAGAGGGACAAAGCTTCGCTGGAGTTCACCTCCTCTCCCACAGTCTTAAGGAAAAATTGAAGATCAGGGTTCTGAAATACGGCCCTCACTCCCCTTTTAGATAGCTGTTTAATGGCAGTAGTCTTACCTGACCCATTAGATCCCACCAGGCACAACACCTCTCCCCTCCTAACCTCCACGGAGATGCCTTTGATATCAGCTCTAAGAATGGTCTCCCCTAGTCTCCTTCTTTCCCTCCAAATCTTAAAGCCCCTAAGTCCGTGGGATCTGAGAAAGTCCTCGTCCCACAACTTATCCTTGTTTACCTCCCTTACCCCGCTAGATATAACGTATACCCTGTCCACCATGCTTCTAAGCTCAGGGACCCTATGCTCAGCCATTAGATAAGTATGGGGTAGTGCGTCAGATACCAATTTAACACCCTCGCTGTCCAAATTTGAGAAGGGCTCGTCCAATAGAAGGTATTCAGGACCTCCAACCAAAACTGAGGAGAGGACGAACCTACGCTTGTAGCCATCTGAGAGCTTCATGAATGGTGTAGAGAAGTAGGGGCCCATCAACTCCCTGGCTAAGGATATATTACCATCATGATACCTGGAGATTAAGGACAACTCCTCCTCGCTCGTCTCAGCCAACACCTGCCATGACGGCTCTTGCATTACAGCAGAAACCTTGGAATAGTCTGGATCAGCGCAGAAGTCCCTACCGTCAAGGAAGGGTTTCGGGGAGTCACGTAGACATATGGCAGCCCTTATGAGAGTAGTCTTTCCAGATCCACTTCTGCCCAGGAGGGCCACTCTCTCCCCTCGCTCTATCTCAATATCACCAACGACAAACAAGAGACTACCACCGAGGATAAGACGAACAAATAGTCCCACAAACCGAGTTTAGGTAAGGTTCTTCTGAACTTCCCGTAAAGCTTTACGGTATAGGCCGCCTCCAACTCATTGGCTACCTTAATGGTGAAGACGAGTAGGGGTAGAACTACCTTGGATGGGGAAAACTTCAACCCCCTTACCTTAAGGTTTTCAATTAATTCCCTACCTACGGAGATAAACGTAGGATAATAGGCTAGGGCGATCACGAGTGGTACTCCCCTCTCTCCGAACACGTCCAAGACTGTCGGCCTATCCACTAGCTCGGACGCAATGAGATAAGAGTTAACGTATGTCATAATACGTGTAGCAAAGGGGAAGAGGTAAAGCCTATGAAAGTTGCTCAATACAATGAAGGACGCCGCTACCACTGCCGCCTCAATCACAATCACTCTCCATTTCCTATGGACCAAAGCTGTAAAACCCATCTGAAGAACTCCATTAGTCAGGGCTGCGGTAGCTGAAATTAGGATTAGTGCAGGCAACACAACCGCGAAGTTAAGTTTCACTTCAAGACACCGCTCTTGAGAAGATAGGATCCCAGAGATTGGGACATTATCCCTATCACCGAGGACTCGGCGAAGTATGCCACGGTGAAGATTAATGCCAGGGTCGCATTGATCAGGTAGCCCACAAAGAGTGCTCCCAATAATACACTCACTATTCCCTCAAGTCCCCCCGCCAATGCCGTATTGACAACCACCGCCCTCATCCCCCTATAGCCCAAAATTCTCGAGGAACCCTCCACCGCAAGGCCTACCACAACATTAGTTAAGGCAAGGAAGGGAAGGAAAGCCACGGCGAAAAGGGCTGCACTTATTAATCCCATTAATAGGGGACCCCCCTTTGAATTGATGACTTGAAAACCGATGGATATGAGGAGGAGAGGTACAGTAAGGTTGATTACAGGATCCAAGAACACTCCCACAGGTCCCCCAACGGCGAAGAGCCCCGCCGATAGGCTCATTGCGGCAGCAACTCCAAAGGAAGCTATGGAGAAAACCGTACTGTAGACCACAAGTCGCCTAGTCTCCCTCTTCATGTGCAAGACTTTGTTCCACCACCTTTAACTTTTTTGTCTAAGAGTGCTAACTCCCGACTTTTCACTGTAAGAGATGTACTGGCCTTAACTGCACAAATTTGTAATACCCGATTTACAGCTAGCAACTTGATCCGTATGACTCCCCAGGAGGAAGAGCTTCTGAGAGCTGCTGGAAACTGTTACAATGCTTGCCGAGAGGGATTCGATGAAACTGTAAGAATGATATCAGAGGCCAGAGGACTAGACCCCGTCTATGTGAAGAACCTACTTATGAATCTCAGGTTAAAGTACAAGGAGGATCCAACATATCTTAGACTTAGGGCCAGGCTTCCGGCAGATTTTCCAATATAGACTAGAAAAGGGAATTTCTGATTTCCCAGGATGTGACATCAATTCAATCCTTAAGTAAGATGTAGTCATTGGTTTGTTTGATTTTTACGTCCCTTCCTCTTCCCTTGAAAGCCATGACACTTAACAGGGTCAAGGGGAGGACTGCCATTAATGTTATACCTATCGTCTCAGCGCCAGTGGGATAGAACATACCTCCAACTGCGCCAACGTTAAGATCGGCACCTGCGTTCGTTGAACCTAAACTTCTCGCCATGGGAGGGAGAAGCGAAATGAGACCTAATCCGGCCCAGGAGAAGAACATCACAGCAGGAATTGATGGCAAGAAAAGTGAGGAGAGGGCTGCGATGGAACAGGCCAGGAGAAGAGAGGCCTTAAGCCCTATTCTGTTCGATATGTTGGGGAAGATAAAGTAAGCTGGTGCCGAAATTGCGTAAGCTACCGCCAACAAGAAGAAGGGGACTTCAAGGGCCACTGCCTCCATTAGGAATGCAGGCGCCAAGCCGAGGAGGAAAGTGGTGGACCCCGTGATTGATGGCCTGCCCACTTTTGGTGTGGGGAAGTTCGTTATGGCCAACAAGGATATCACCGAACCTAAGGCTGTGGCAACCCTCCATCCCAAAGGCGATGTAAGTGCAGCCAGCACCCAACCTATTGCCCACCCCGAAGTGGTGTAGCCAGGCCTCTGGGAGGAGTCCACCGCTGAAGCTGTAACTAAGGCGTAGGCAAGCCCCGCGATTAATCGCAGGGGGAGGAGTTCAATTGGGTTGGCGAGAGGAGTTAAGAATGCCGTCACACCGAGGGCCAATGCTGCCAATCTGAATGGAATTTTGCCGTGGGTTATTGCGCCTAACACCCTTCCAGGGAAGGGAAGTGTAACCAAGGCAATGGCCAACCATAAGGGTAAGTGAAATTGCTTGGCCATTTCCGTAACCCCCACGGCTGGAGCAACTAAAACATACGTGGCTAGAGTATAGGCAAGTAACTGTTTCACATACTTTCCATTAATCTACTATCCGTGGGAGCTAATCGAAAGTTAAATATCGGGAGCAAGGTGATGTCTTTTCCTCAAATGAAAGAGAAGTAATCCCCGATTGGGTTCACCACAGATGGGGCACTTTTCCATTCTTTCCTCCAGGGCCATGTGGAATAGTAACTCTCGCAACTCCCCAAATTTGGTTCCACACACTGGACAGGAGCTGGACGTCAGGTCTGTGATAACACCAACAGGCGGAGAGGCCTTTTTCTCTTCACCCACAGGTCCGGAGCAATCCATATACTACTCTTGGGTCTAGAAATTTTTAAGGTATGTAAACGTTTGTAGACATTAGTCTACATCATTATCCTCTCAGGGTGAGAGTAAATGTTAACTCTTTCCCCCCTTGAAAATCCCACCAAAGTAAGTCCTAACAGGTCCGCAGCATCCACCGCCATACTGGATGGGGCTGAAACAGCTGAAAGGACGGGAATCTTGGCTGCACCTGCCTTCTGAACTATCTCGTAGCCCGCCCTCCCGCTGACCTGTAGTATACCTTTGGGTATGTTCCCCTCTATTATGAAGTGTCCGATTACCTTATCCACTGCATTATGTCTTCCCACATCCTCGGAGAGCCAGAGCAGGTTGCCTTCAGGACTAAAGAGCGCCGCGGCGTGGATCCCCCCAGTTACGTTGAATAGGGCCTGCCTTTCCCTCATTTTAAAAGGAAGTGAGAGGAGTACGTCAAGCCTCACCTTGAAGTTATCTGAGAAATTAACCAGATTGAGGAGCTCCTGAGCTCCGCACATACCACAGGCAGAATTTATGAGATCCCTCTCAGGAGGATTTCCCCTTATCTTAACGATCACCGTTGCTTGTTCCCTTCTCAATTCAATGACGTCATCAATGTTAGAAATCGCACCTTGAGAGAAAAGAAATCCAAGGGCTAGCTCAACGTCCTCCCCTGGAGTCCTAAGAATATAGATGGGTTTACCGTTAACGGACAGCCTCAGTGGCTCCTCTGCTACAACGTTGTCTTCTATCCATTGACTACTTTCCTGTAACTTGAGTACCTTTACTCTCTTGACGCTCAGTGGCATTCCCTATCGCCTTCAGGAAGGATATAAGGAAAAACAGTCCCCTCCTTACAGCCGGGTCGTTGAACTCCCTTATCAGCTGGCTCAAGGTTGGAGTGGTACCGTCCACTCCGGCCTTATTCAGACCCTCGTAGATCAGGAGGGCGTTAGAGGGGACTTTGGAGGAGGCAATCCAATCAGCTGCGACTGCCAGTAAATCGTCCCAACGTTCCACAACAGCCTCTAGGAAGGAAAGAACACCCTTACTATTCATGAGCTCTACTAACCTCAATAGCCTCTCGAGGGCGTCGCCCTCAACTTCATCCATTCAGTTCACCTCTCATCTCATAGTCTTGACTCTGCCATTTAAGTTCCACGTTAACCCCAACCTGGGGGGTTCTCTTGGCGTACCTGGGATTCCATTTTGGAAGTGGTGGTTGGCAGGAGACACAGTCCTCAAGTTTCTCCAGGTATACTGGGGTCTCCTTATATGCCGGGGTCTTAGCTGTTGGGTCCTTAAGCGAAGGGTCAGTTAGGATGTTAACATTCATCTCTTTGCTATCGTGAAGTGAGAGGAACACCTTATTTCCCTCAACCCTATCCGACACCAAAACCTTGGTCTTTAACCTGCCAGTTGAGGAGCTGACCATAACTAGGTCACCGTCCTTGAGTCCGCGTTTTGCGGCCAGCTCAGGGGAAACCTCCAAGTACACCTCTGGTACTTTGTACCTTATTCCATCTACTCTGCCAGTTAAGTTGGCCCAGTGGAAGTGCTCAAGCATCCTCCCATTTACCAACATTAGATCGTAAGTTGGGGTCTCAGCTCTAGGCTTATAGTATGTGGTTACGTAAAATTTAGCCTTTCCGTCTGGGAAGGCGAATTCCTGAGAGTAGAGGTAGCGACTATCCCTTCCATCAGGAAATACAGGCCATTGGAGACTATTGAATCCCTTAAGTCTTTCATAGTTCACGCCTGCGAATATGGGACATAGTTTGGACGCCTCATTCATAACATCCTCTGGGGATCTGTAGGGGAGCTCCTTGCCCATGGCCTTGGACAGCTCTAGGAGGAACTGGAACTCTGATTTCGCCTCACCAACAGGTTCCATAACCTTGTAGAGCCTCTGTATCCTTCTTTCAGTATTGACGAACGTTCCCTCTTTTTCTAGGCTAGCCGCCGCCGGTAACACCACCGTGGCTATCTTAGCGGTCTCGGTCATGAAGAGTTCGGTGACAACCAGTAGATCGAGGCTTGACAGCGCCTTCCTTACGGTCTCCTTGCCAGCATCAGCGTTAACCTTGTCCTCCCCCATTACTATCATGGCCTTTAGCTTACCCTCAAGGGCCGCCTCAATCATTTCAGTGCTTGTCATACCCTTACTCCTGGGTAACTTAGTGCCCCATGCCTCCTCGAACTTACGTAATACGTTCTCGTCCGATGTGGACTGATAACCTGGCATGGTGGAGGGAAGGGCACCGAAGTCGCTTACTCCCTGAACATTGGCATGGCCCCTCAAGGGATAGCCACCCGTATTGGGTCTGCCGTAGTTCCCTGTAAGCAGTAAGAGATTGGATATTGCGGTGGAAGTCTCACTCCCGTCCTGATGCTGGGTCACACCCATGGCCCAAAGGGCTACCATGCTCTTCGCATTATGGATCATTGTAGCAATCTTAACTATCACGTCCTTGGGCACTTGGGTCTCTCTCTCAACGTAGTCTAAGGTATATGGCTCCAAGCTCTTGGCGAACTCCTTGAAACCAACCGTTCTTTCAGAGATGAATTTCTCGTCGTGCCAGCCCTGGTCGAGGATGTACTTCATTACACCGTTGAGGAGGACTAGGTCGGTTCCTATCCTGGGGGTGACAAATAGGTCCGCCCTCTCAGCCATCTCGTGTCTCCTTACATCGATCACGATCAGCTTCTGTCCTCTAAGTTTCTTTGCCCTCTTAACCCTCCCGGCTAGGACGGGATGGGCCTCGGCCGTATTGGAACCTATTATTAGAACTAAGTCGGCTCCCTCAATGTCCCTAATGGAGCCCGCGTCACCGCCATATCCAACCGTCCTCCAGAGTCCGGTCGTGGCCGGAGCCTGGCAATATCTGGCACAGTTGTCCACGTTGTGTGTCCCTATTATGTCCCTGGCAAACCTCTGAGCCAAGTATGCCTCCTCGTTGGTCCCTGTACAGGAAGCTATGACACCAATTGAGTCGGGGCCGAATTTTTCCTTTATTTCGCTCAACTTCTTAGCAATAAAGGAAATAGCTTCCTCCCAAGAGACCTCCCTGAAGTGATCTCCATCCCTTATGAGGGGTTTCTTAAGTCTGTCCTCACTGTTTACGAAAGTGAGACCGAATTTTCCCTTTATACAGGTGGCTATACCATTGGCAGGGGACTCTGGTTTAGGCTCCACCTTCAGGATCTCTCTTCCCCTGGTCCAAACCTCAAATGAACATCCCACCCCACAGAAAGGACAGACCGTCTTAGTCCTCTTAACTAAAGATTGCCTTAGTTTGGAATCCATGTGACTGAGGACCATTATTGGTTCGAAGGTGTATTCCGAACCCTTTATGGACTTAATCAATTTCTCCTTAACATCCCTCCTCATTCCCGTAAGGAAGCCCGCCCTTCCTAGCATGGACTTCTCCATCAATGCGTTAACAGGGCATACTGTGACACAGGTCCCACATGAGACACAGGAGGAGAAGTTTATGGGTGCTCCATCGCTCCATACCACCCTTCGCCTATCCCAATCTATCTTTATGACCTCATTCACCACCACGTCTTGACATGCCTCAACACACCTACCCGAGAGAATACATTGGTTAGGATCGTAAACGTAGAACGGATTACTGTCATCGACCTCGTAACCCCTGTCCGTATAGTTCTGTTTGGTGATGTGGGTCTTCATTACGGCTTCGTGTAGCTCACAGTCCACGTTGTTATCACAAAGGGTACAATAGAGCTCGTGGTGAGTTAGCAATTGGTCCATGGCTTTAAGCCTCATGGGTTCCGCCTCAGTCACACTGACTATCATCCCCTCCTTGACAACTGTGGAGCAGCTCTCACCAACTTCCCGTCAACCTTAACAACACAGGAGTCACAAGTC
>JAFMDM010000067.1 GCA_017857195.1 Methanobacteriota archaeon | reverse complement strand
GGAAAGGGCACCGGTTCGTCCCTTTCAATTGCCCTAAGGAAGGATCCTATCTCCTCCTGGAAGACGTCATACCTCTCCACCTCCATTCGCCTTCCGTTGAGGACAGGGAGGCCGTAGGCTGTCGTCCTGCTGGGATCAACGAAGTCCGCCTGTGACCTCGTGGTGACGTCCTCATATACGGTGCCCTCCGAGCCAACCACCTCGAAGCCTGGTACAGACGGGTTTCCCCTATACGCCCAGGAGTAAAAGAGAAAACCAGTGGCTCCGGACTTGAACCTAAATAAGGCCATGGTGTTGTCCTCACCCTTCAGGGTTGACCCAACGTGAGACACGGAGGCCGTGACCTGGTCGTAATCTCCCCCCAAGTTAAGCATTGTGTCCACGTAATGGATGCCCCCATCAATTAATGCGCCTCCTCCCATGATGGAGGGCTCCGTTCTCCATCCCACGTGATCGTAATATCTCTGGTCTCTTACGATTATAGAGTGAACCTTACCCAGCTTTCCTTGACTTATCATGGAGGTTACGGCCCTAATTGTGGGATCGAAGAAGTATTGCTCGCCCACCATTAGCTTCATCTTACTCTCCTTTGCCGTCCTTATCATCTCCTCTCCCTCCTCCAGGGTGGTGGCTATGGGCTTCTCCACCAACACATGCTTGCCTTTCTTCAGGGCGGCTACGGTCACCTCCCTGTGGAGATTGTGAGGGAGCACCACGTCCACCACGTCAGCGTCAGAACTTAATGCTTCTTCTATACTAGAGAAGGTCTTGATGGGGTGGAAAAGGGAGGAGCACTCCTCCCTCACCCTGGGATCCCTCTCCATTACACTGAATTGAACCTTCAGGGCGGAGAGTGCTCTAAGGTGCACTCTGCCGAACTTCCTACAACCCAGAACTACAACTTCCATGACATTTCTAAGATCTTGAAAATTAAAGTGCTATCCCACAATTTCCACTGACTCCACCGGTAGCCCCTTTATCTCCTCCCTCACCTTATCTATGTTATCCGTCTCTACCCAGAAGACCCTAGTGCCATCTCTCATGACAGGAGCCTTAACTGTTATTTTAACTATCATTATGCATATATATGTACAACTCTTTCCCTTTAAGCGTTTCTGCTACTCTGTAATACCGAGGAAAAAAGATATGTTACTGATTTAAAGAAGATTTTATTTCTTCCAGGCTTCTTGGATCGTCGAGTGTGGAGACGTCCCCTGGGTCCTCACCGTTAAGTAGGCTCCTCATGAGCCTCCTCATTATCTTACCGCTCTTAGTCTTCGGTAACCTAGAGACGAAGTGAACTTTCGTCACCAGAAACCCTGAGTTCCTGCAGTGTTCCCTTATCTGCTCAGCGGCTGAATTCTTTAGTTCAGGTCGTGCCACCACGAAGAGATGGACACCGTCCCTCCCTCCCACAGCAGCCACCTCGGCCACCTGTGGTAGGGACGCCACCAATCCCTCCAGTTCCATGGTGCCCACCCTTTCTCCGGTGCTGGTTATTACGTCATCAGCCCTACCCAACACGAAGAGGTATCCCTCCTCGTCGTAATATCCGTAATCACCGGTATTGAACACTCCAGGGAACTTAGACCAATAGGTCTTCACCAACCTCTCGTCCTCAGGGTCGTTCCACATCCTGGCCATTGAGGGATTCACGGATCGTAATACAATGTAGCCCTTCCTGTTGGGTGGAAGTTCCTTACCGTCGTCATCCACCACCGTGAACGATGAGCCTGGAAACCTCAAGCCGGCCGAACCTGGCTTGAACGGAACTTCACCCAAACCATACGCAGTACCGGCAATGGGAAGGAGGTGCTCGGTCATCCAATATGCCTCCCCGATCACGGTTTCTGGAAGCGATTCGGTCAGCCACTTCCAGGCGCCAGGGTTCAAGGTCTCTCCCGTATTCAGTATCATCCTAAGATTAGTCCCCGCCACGGATTCCTCGCCCAACGTCTTCATGGTGTAGAGTGACGTGGTGGACGACCATACCAACTTCACCCCGAACCTGGACACAACGTGGGCGAAGGCGTCCTTCCTGTGTCCAACGGTTCCCTCGAAGAGGACTCCCGTCAATCCTATCACCGGGATTACGTATAGGTTAGCCATTGGCCAAACCGGCCAACCCAGTTCCGAAACGGTCCACCATGGTTCCTCCGGTTTCGGGTCCATGAGGGCCCTGAAGGCCCAGTTCAACCCCACAACGTACCCACCGTGAGTGTGCCAAAGCCCCTTGGGTCTACCTGTTGTGCCTGAAGTGTAGTATATTGTGAGCGGGGACTGGGCATCCATGGGTTCTGGGGGAACTTCCACCTTCCCCCTGGGTTTGACGTCCTCGTAAACTACGTCCCTTCCCTGTCTTAACTGAAAGTCCGACTCTCCCCTGGATACCACCAGAACTTTCTCCACGGGAGTGTCCTTGGCCAAGGACTTGTCCACCAGGTCCTTCATTCTAACCTCTCCGTTATTTCTAACTCCCTTCGCGGCCACAACGAAAAGTTTGGAGCCGCAGTCCCTAAGCCTGTACGCCAAGGTTCCCTCCTCCAGGCCGGCATAATGGATCACTAGTGTTCCACCCAACCTATGTACAGCAAGGCCGAAGATCACCGCCTCAGGGCAGCTAGGCATCATCATTGACACAACGTCTCCCTTTCTCACCCCCATGTCCCGAAGCACTGCGGCAGCCCTATTGACTTCCCCATGGAGTTCAGCGTAGCTGATCGTCCTAGATTGCCCAAGCTCATTCTCCCAATAGAAGGCTACCCTGTTGGAGAGCTGAGGGAGGTGCCTGTCCAAGGCATTATAACTTACGTTCAGCCTCCCTCCCACGAACCAAGAGGCCTTCGGGGGATTGCCCTGTAACACGGCCTCCGGCTCCTTGAACCAGGTGAGGAAGGACGACATCCTACCCCAAAATTGGGCCGGCCTGGCCTCCGCCTCCCTGGAGAGACGCTCTAACTTCCTCAGGGAATATAACATAGAATCTATTTACAGGCATATCAATTAAATACTTCTTATAACAAAACCTTCACACCTTCAGGCTCAGTCAAGGCCATTATCACGTCAAGAGTAAATGTTTTAATCTAAGTGTAATCTATTAAACATGTCCTCCTTCTGTAAATACCTGTGTGCAAATGTACATACATTCGTGTTTCTGTAGACGAAGGGTTTTTTAACTAAAAAAGGAAGATGGATATAGGTGAATTAGATGGATAAAGTAAGACTTGAAGACGGAAGAGAAGTGGACGTCTATAGGCTGGCAGGTTTTCTATATGGCCTCTCAGCCAGCGACGTAGAGCTGCTTAAGGTAATCCTTGAGCAGCGTGAGGTCACGACCGAGTACCTAGCGGAAAGGTTAAAGGTGACCAAGGCTTCCGTAAGCAAGGGTCTAAACAATATCCTTGACAGGGGCCTCATATCCAGGGATAGGGCAATGAGGAGCGGCGGAAAGGGCAGACCAATCTACATCTACAAGGGAGACAGGAAGAAGTTCTTGGCCAAGTTCGCTCAGGACCTGCAGTCCATATCGGACCAGGTCAAGACGTCCCTGGAAAAGGGCCCTAAGGTTATAACAGTGGCAAACTAAATTTCTTAGACCCTAAATTCAAATAAATTGTTTTCTATTTCGTTTAATTCAAGCTTAATTCCTTTAGGTATTAGGTGTACTTCACCATCGGCAGCACTAAAATGTTGGGTCTTACCCTCAAGGTAAAACTTGTAAGTGAGGGCGCATATCGCTGCGTCCAGGTGATCCTTATTTCCTTTAACTGAGAGGCCCAGGTTCTTCTCAGAGCTGGTGGGATGAGTCTCAACGAGGGGGATCTTCAAGGAGAGCCTAATTGCCCTTTCAACCAAGGACTTCATCCAAGATGGAGGAAGCACCCTGTACCCGGCCCTAATTAACTTCCTATCTACCTCCCTGAAACCCTTGCTGTGAGAGAGTGGAGAATCTATTGCCCCGCCTGAACCGCAAAGCTCTACTATCTCCTCATCGGTCCAAACGTCAAAGATGTGTATTAGGTCACCATCAATAACCCCGACCGAAGTGGGTCTGACCACAGCCAGATCTATGCCGCACATGTGACTGCACATGATTTAAGAAGTGAGATTTTAAGGAGGAAAAAATAACGAAGAAAGACTTAGGCTTGTTTTATCGCTTTCTGCAATTTGTCAGCTATTTCCTTTGGTACTTCTTTCATGTGATGGGCGTCTGCCGCATGTTTCTTAACTTTGTCCACAACTTCTTGGGTTGTCTTTCCCGAAACCTCCATTCCGCAGCCGCAGACGTCCTTTAGATTGGCTTTATATCCTGCCATTAACACTATTACGACTGGTCGACTATATACTTTAGTTAGAAAAACTATTACACTTTTCCCATAACTCTTCATCATGCCCCTTTTTAACCTTGCGCTCACCCTAACCATGATGGGCGTAATAATAAGAAAGATACACACCAAGAAGGACGGAAAGAGCGTTTGGTTGAGGGTCTCGGAGGAGCCACCAACAATGAAAAACGAGAACCCCGTGGATGGCTATTTCTTCCTGAGGATAGGTGATGAGACTGGGGACAAGGTGATTAGGCTGTCAGACGAGGAGGCGTTGGATCTAGCCCAAAGGATACTGGAATCCTACAGAAAACACGTGAGGCTCTACGAGAGGCTAGAGGACGAAAGCTACAAGATGTACAAGATGAAGTCGGAGAACGACGAAGAGGGCTAAACGGGCAATCCTATCAGCAGAGATAGAAGGTAGGCGAAGAGCATGAAGGTGAGGACAGGCACTCCCCACGTCACCCATATCATCGTATCCTCCCTGACCTTTCCCTCAGCTAACATTCTTCTGAACTTCTCCCTCCACTGAGAGTCATCCTCTTCAATGGAGAATGTGGTTCTTAACTCTTGAGATACGGGATCTTCGGTAAGGGGAAAGAGGAACTTTGAGTTTATGAACTGTGAGACCGTAACCCTTCTCCCTGAGAAGGCGAGAGATAGCCTCTTCATGAAAGGTAACCCAGAGGTGTACCTGAGGTTCCTAAACAAGTTCCAGAGTCCCGTAAGAGCTATCATTAAAGAAGTGTAGAGTAAGACCACCAATCCGTCCATTCCCGCCCTCGACAGGAGGGGGAAAAACAAGGGAGACACGGAGGGATTTAGGGCAGACACCATGGCTGCTCCTATTACGTCAGCTCCTCCCATGAGGCCGAATTTATACATGGCAAAGGTGGTGAGGGAGGTGGCGGCGATGGTGTAGGCATATATGAGGGGTGAAAAGGACCCCCTTTCAAAGTAAACCAATATTAGGAGAGGCGAGTAAATCAACCAAACCAGGTCGTTCACCTCCCTTTTCCTTAAGTCCGAGATGGCAACGTGAGTTAACATTACTGTTGTACCCAACAGCTGAACCAAGTACGCCCAGTCCATGGCAGGAAGCTCCCCTCACTCCGCCCAGCTTCGAGGCTGTCAGGGAGCTAGATACCCCAGCAAGATAAAATGTTTGAGTATTAATCACTTTCGTAGCGAAGGTTAAGGGAATCGAACAGGACCGTCTCTCCTGGTTCTTCAGTCCTTAAGGGCGAGGACCTGAAATTTCCCTGCTCATGCCAATCGAGAATAGTACCAATTAGACTTAATAATACTACGCTCGATCTAAATAAATAATTTAAAAATATTATCTTTTCTCTGGGGCTAGATAAACAAAGAGGAAATAGACTACGAAACCTATGAGGGCTGCCACAGTGAAGGGTAGAACCATTGAGGTAGCCGCCCTATGGAGGGTCACATCAAGTATCTCCCACAGGAGCAGAGCTATGGCCAATATGTAGCCCACACCCAACGCTTTGAAGAAGCTATACTCCTTCATTCTCATCCCTCCACCAATATGACGCCCCAAGCTCCCATTATGAGACCGAAGTTCTCACCCACTAAGGTGCTTGACTCGTTGTAGGGGTCATAGTTGTTGTAGACGGGATTGATTATACCGTAAAGATAGGCAGGGAATTCACCGTTGACAGGGATCTTGAACTGAACAGGTTGGTCGTAGCGTATAACGGATTGTTCCAAGGGGACCAGAGTCCCGTTATGGAGAACTCCGTACAGCCCAATGGATGCGTTGGTGACGTTCTCTGGATATCCGTTCACGTAGGTTAGCAGATAGCTATGCACTGGACTAGGAGTTGACAGGTACATTTCAACTGTGAGTTGCGAACCATTCCTAACCACTATGGTGGGACCTGGAATAGATGAGTTGAACACTCCGTAGGGATCGGCAGAGAGGATGACGTTAGTCGCACTGCCGTTATAGAAGGATATGGGAGGATTATATGTGTCACCAATTAGTCCCTGGGATCTGGCTTGAGTCGTCTGAGAGTAGTATTGGGAGAGCTGTTCCTGTTTGAATAGCCCCGAGGAGGGGATATCCAATATCAATCCTACCTGATAGGTGTACCAGGGACCGTCGTACTCCCCATCAAGGAAGGCGTAAGCCCCAGGTATGATTGGAACTTTAAGTGCGTCGTAAGCTGTCATTAGCGGTACAATCTGATCGTCCACAACCTGGTCTCCGTAGTCAGGGAAGTAGAAGTTTCCGGTTGTAGCACCCTTTGGGGCAGTCATGGTTAGGTTCAACACCTGGCCGGGGTGGGCAACGATCAAGTTATAGAAGTGTCCTTCTACACTACCGCTCTCTGAGATATTGAAGACGTACTGCAGTTGCTCCACATGAACCTGTACCACATCCCCTGGATCCTGCGATGCCAGGGAGGTCGAGCTAGGTACTCCGCCAACCTCATAGTCCGTGGGTATTGTTAGTACTGCTACAACACCTAGCAACACTATTACGGCCAAGGCGAAGCCCAATTCCCACTTAGTACCTTTCTCCATCGTCATAACCCCCTTGAGTCCCTCAGGACTGGAATTGCAACCAGGAATATTCCGACCGTAAGTAGAATCAGCCAACCCCAGGTATATGCGTCATACGTGCTATGTGAAAGGGCCATGACGAAGGAACTAACCACTATGAGTGCAGCACCCACCAGGCCTATTGAATATCCCCTGCTCAACGCCCTTCTACCAGTTGAAACCAAGGACCTGACCGGGGAGGAGAGACTGGCAAACACCGTTGGAGCTGAGAGTTCTGCCTCCTCCCTATGCACCACCTCCTCCAAATTCAAGTCCTCGACCTGTGTAATCCTGCCCCTGAGGACGGTCAGGATTACATTGAGTCCCCAGAGTAGGGTGGCAACGGAGGCGATCACCGCACCTGCTGTAATAACGGCCTCACCGTCCACAACCGCGGGGAACCTGGGATATATCTCGGCCCTTCTCACTATGCCATAGAGTCCCAACTGATCCATCCCCACCGACACCATTGCTGCACCTACCACATATCCCCAGAAGTGGCCCCAGGCCATTGACCTGGAGTACCACTCCCTCCCAGTGAGCATGGGCATCATGTAGTAGAACACGGCCATGGCCCCAGGGACTATGCTCAACAATATCATGGCGTGGAAATGTCCCACAACCCACATTGTATTATGTATTACGGCATCAAAGGCTATGGTGCCGTTGGCTATACCTGTAACCCCTGCCCCTATTGCTCCAGCGAATGACGTAATAGTGAAAGCAGAGATGACGTTCCAACTGAATTTAGCGCCCTTCGCTGTTGCCCATAGATTGAAGAAGGTCATCATGGAGGGTATTACAACGGCGTAGGTGAAAACTTCCTGAAGTATCTTTAAGGAAACCGGTATGTTGACCATGTAAAGGTGATGAATGGGGACGTTATTTGAGAAGATCAGATATAGAAGGGCGGATAGCCTACCCATTCGCTCGCTATATAAGGGCCTCCTGGCCAGGATGGGGACCAGTAAATAGAGCGCAGCCACTGCGGGCAACCAAAGCATGTACACTACGGAGTGACCAAATATCCAGAAGAGGATCTGGTTATCTATGGGGACCAAACCGGTCACATGGTAGAACGCTAGGACGTCCCACACATCCGCGGCCGTGACCCCGGAGTAACCAAGCATGAAGAGTAATATTATGGTCAGGAAGAACACCACTGGGACGGGGAGTCTCTGCTTCATCTGTCTAGTTGCGATGTAGTAGTGGTAGACTATCCATATTCCCGCACCATAGGTGAAGAAGTCTATGAGGATCCAGCCAAAGAAGAAGAAGGGAGATAGAACGTAGGAGCTATAGCCAGGTATACCAAGGGGGGAGAGATAGTACCATGACCCAGCCGCGAAGTAATTATCGTTGAATATAGGAGTTATAATAATTGGCCCCTCTATGAACATCATTGCCACATTCAGGGCCACAAAGGAGGACACCAGAAGCCACTTTGCCCTGGGTTGAAGATTTAGCAGCCTTATGGTAAAGAAGATTATTATGGCGTAGATTATCTGTTGGGCGAAGCCGAACAGATCTCTGGAGGCATGAAGGGTTATCGCCCCATAGTACTCGGCGGGGGTGAACTGTAGTAGGGCCGAAAACCCCCAGAGAGTCTCCTGAATCCTTATCATTAGGGAGTCCACCGTGCCCAGGAATCCCCATGCCACCCCCATTACCAACATGGCAGTGACGATCCTAGCCGTCCAATCCTTGTCAAGCTGGAAGAGCGATGATACGAGTCTGAACGCGCTGGAGTCCTCGAGCCAAGCGGGTAACTTCATAAATAATATTGCTCGACGCCTTCATATAAATGGCGTAGATTCAACTGTTGATGAATGCATAAAAATATGTGATACAATATATACAGAACCCACAGACTCCTCGATCTCTGGAGTCGAGTATTGAAAAATGTTAATCTGCACATCTGACCTCCTCCCCGCCCTAAAGGGCGAGGGTTCCCCGAGGTCTCAGGTGTTAC
>JAFMDM010000066.1 GCA_017857195.1 Methanobacteriota archaeon | reverse complement strand
TAAGCTGGAGGTCCCCAATCACTTTCTTTGGTCTAGGGGGACGAACTTCCTCTCCCCTGGACCCACATATAGTGCCCTGGGGCGTATTAGCCTATGTTGTTCGTCCACGTACTCCACCACGTGAGCCAGCCACCCAAGAGTTCTGGAAAGAGCAAAGAGGGGAGTGAACATGTAGTCCGGGAAGCCGAGGCCGTACATGACTATCCCAGCGTAGAAATCGGTATTGGGGTAGATCTTCTTGGCCTCAAAGTACCTCACTCCCAGTTTCTCCAACCTCTCTGCTATTTCCAAGTATTTCCTGGCCTCTCCCTTACTTACCGTTTCTGCCATCGATTTGAACACCTTCCCTCTTGGATCATAGGTCCTGTAAACCCTATGTCCGAAACCCATCAATCTATTTCCTCCCTTCACTATGTTCCTCTCGAACCATTCGTCCACCCTTGACGGATCCCCTATTTCCCTGAATTGGGCGAAGGCGGCCTCCATTGCTCCCCCGTGGAGAGGCCCCTTGAGTGCCGTAATGGCGGAGACCATGCATGAGTACATGTCGGATAGGGTGGAGGCGGTGACAAGCGCAGCGGTAGTTGAGGCGGGAACTTCGTGATCCGCGTAGAGGACTAGGAAGTTGTCCATCATGGATGTTTCTGTGCCGCTGAAGCTCTTGTTGAAAGTGGCCTCAAGGAAGGACTTCGCGTAACTATCTGATGGTTTTGGTATCTTCGGGGCTAGACCCTCCTTCACCCTGTAAACGTTAGCCGTTATGGTGGACACCTTCCCTATTATTTCCAGGGCCTTTTCCCTGTCCCCTTCCTTCCACTTGAATCCCTTCTCATGGGTCGCCAAAGCTGCAAGTCCCGCCTCCATGAGAGCGACTGGCTCCGAATCCTTGGGAAGCACTTCCATTACCCGTAATACGTCTTCGGGCACTTCATACGATGAGTTGAGAGTGTCCTTGACTCTGCTCAGCTGTTCTCTGTTGGGAAGCTCGCCGTATAGCATGAGATGTATAACCTCCTCATAGTGGGCGTTTTTTGCCAATTCGTTTATGTCGTATCCCCTGTAACGTAAGATCCCCTTCTCCCCGTCAATGAAGGTCAGGGATGTTGCCTTGATGTAGACGTTCTCAAGTCCTCTACTTATTTCAACCTTTGCGCTCTCACTCATTCGTCATTCACCTCCATAATGTAAAACAAGGTATTCATGAACATGGTATAAATTACTAAAATTTAAGGGTTCTCTTAGCTCTACTTTGACAGCTCCTTATCTATCCTTTCGTAGAAGTCATAATTTATCACTTCGTATTGCTCCTTCCTGGTCATCATGGATTCCATTAGTGGTGCCTGCGTCCCCCTCTCTAGCAACACTTGAAGGGCGTCCTTCATGGCCTTCGCGGCTACCCTGAATATGGTGACGGGAAATATGACGTACTTGTAGCCCATTTCCTTGAACTCAGAGGCGGATATTAGAGGAGTCTTACCGAACTCAGTCATGTTGGCCAAAAGCGGGGCCCTCACCTCCCTGGCGAATTGGGTGAATTCCTCCTTGGTGGTGAGTGCCTCTGGGAAGATCACGTCAGCCCCCTCCTCTAAGTATCTCTTGGCCCTCCTCACGGCATCTGTCATACCTAGGACGGCCCTCGAGTCCGTCCTGGCCACAATTAGGGCATCCCTCCTTGCCTTAACTGCCGCCCTGATCTTGAACACCATATCGTCAGTTGGGATAACCTCCTTACCGTCCAGGTGGCCGCACCTCTTGGGCATAACTTGGTCCTCAATTTGAATTGCGTTAGCTCCAGCTTCCTCAAGCAACCTTACTGCCCTGTAAACGTTGACTGCCTCGCCGAAGCCGGTGTCGGCATCCACGATTATGGGAATGTCGGTAACCTCCCTAATCTGTCTTACCGCGTTCGCCAGTTCAGTTAGTGTAATAAGCCCTATATCTGGAAGTCCCATGGAAGAGGTCAGGGCTCCCCCTGATAGGTAAACCGCCTTGAATCCCACTCTCTTGGCTAAAAGTGCAGTGAATGCATTGAACACCCCAGGTACAACGAGGAAATTCTCCTTCCTTAACACCTCTGACATTAGCTCACCTCCCACCTTAATCCATCAGGGCTAAGTTCCATGAGGTTCACCTTGCCTTCAGAACCCGTCAGCCTCTTGTACTTCTCCAGAACTTCTTCGTCGCTCATGGGATTGGCTGAATGTCCCCTTGGTATCCTCACCTCGGCCTCCATCCTTCCCTCAGAGGACTCCACCACTATTCTAGTGGGTAACTCTCTGGCGTACACCTTGGTGTAATCCTCCCTTTCCACAACCTCAGTCTTGTCCATGACCTCAATTACCTTGGAGTCACCTATGAGATCGTAGGACTCCAACCAGAAGTCCCCCTTCAGTAGCGTTACAGCTACAATGTATGGCAGGCTGTGGTCAGCGGTCTCCCTATTGGTGGGCCTCCACTTCTCTTTATCAGCGAGTATGCTCTTTCCGGCCTCGTAGGTCTCTATGGTCACTTTCCTCACGTCCTTAACCCTTATCCTCTTGGCCGCCTCCACTGCCGCCTGGGCGTGGTATTCCACAGGATAGTACTTTATGTAAGTGTCCAAGATCCGCTTACCGTTCAATTTAGTTAGGGGCGTTGGATCCATGTCCTTGGCAATTAGGTTCATGAATCCCATCTTCCCCGAGAAGGGTTCCTTAGGTCCGGTGAATCCCTGTCTCGCCAGCATCACCGCAAATGCCGCATTTCTTACAGCCTCGGCTGCCGCACCGGCCTTCCACATGGATAGCTCACCCACTCTGCTCTGTCTCAACGCCACGTGGGGTACAACCGTCATTGAGATGGCGTTAGACGTGGCCTTCCTATCCAACCCCAGCAGCCTGGCCATGCCGGCAGCCGCACCTACCTGTAGAAAGTTAACGTGATCGAAACCCTTCGCCCTCAGGGATGTGGTATCACAGAGACTTACTCCCACCTCGTACCCAATCACTATGGCCTCAGCCAGCTCCCTCCCTGACTTATTGAACGCCGTAGCCAGGGCCAGGAGTCCGCCTATCATGTCGCTGGGATGTAGGGGTTCCTTGGAGAGGTAGGTATCGTTGAAGTCCAGGTACCTTATGGCCAACGTGTTATGAAAGGCAGCTCCATCAGGACTTGATCTCCCTCCTCCTATCAGCGAGGCCTCCCCATGAATGGCGAAGAGCGTCCTCTTTGTGGCGGAGACTGGAGGCGATGTGAGCGCTGCCCTCGCCACACCCAGGGAATCCAAGAATCTCCTGGAGGCCTCCCTTAATGACCTCTCGGGGATCTCTCCCGGTGACGTTACGTACTCTGCTATTATATCGGCCAGCTCCATATAGGGAGGGGAGAGGCTAAAGTTTAAAAAAACGGCCCAGGATCACAAGTCATGGCAAAGATAGCGTTCATAGGCGTAGGGAAGATAGGTCAAACCATAGCATATTCCATCATAATGGACGGGCTGGCCTCAGAGGCGTTTCTATACGATGTCATACCCGAACTTCCTGAGAAGTTTGAACACGAGTTGAGGCACGCCCTGGCGACGAGGGGAATAAACACCAATATAATTAGTACCAACAATGTACAGGACGTAAATAACGCCGAGGTTGTGGTCATAACTGCTGGAAAGCCCAGGAAGCCAGGGATGAGTAGGAGGGACCTATTCGTTGATAACGCGAAAATAATGATGGGGTTGGCAAAGGACCTAGTGCCGAGGAACCCAGGAGCAAAATATGTCATGGTGACCAACCCTGTGGACATGATGGCCTCTGTCTTCATGAATTACTCCAAGGCCTTTACGATAAGCACAGGAGATCAGGTGGAGACCATGAGGATGAGGTCCTTCATAGCCAAGAAACTGAAAGTTCCGGTGACGAAAGTGAACGGATTCGTTGGTGGGGAACATGGAGAGGACGCCGTTATACTTTGGAGCACGGTGACTGTGGACGGAAAGCCCTTCGATGAGTTCCAACTTAAGAGGGATGATGTGGATCAGTACGTCAAAGGCATTGCTGCTGAAATAATCAGGGTGATGGGAGGTACAACCTGGGGCCCGGCGACCATAATAAAGGACGTCGTCCGCTCCATTGTCCTGAACGAGAACAGAGTAATGAGTGTGGCCACGCCGCACAAGGTGGATGGGGAGTATATACACATAGCAGTTCCTACCGTTGTTGGAAACTTCATAGGACCGTCCCTTGAGTCCGTCTTACCTCAGGACGAGAGGGAGAAGTTGAACAAGGCCCTGCGAGACGTCCACTCAGTCTACAAGGAGAACATGGCACAACTGGTGGGAACTGCTTAATTATGCTTTTCTTACGAACCCTCTAGACTTATATCCATAAATTTTGATTAAGATTGGATGGAGTCCGAAAAAGGTAAGCCTGAGGCTACTGGAACGGACGTAAAGGAAGTAGACCGCCAATTAAGAAAGGCCCTGACCTTACAGGACCTTTTCTTCCTATCAATGGGAGGTATAATAGGTTCAGGGTGGCTTTTTGCAGCACTAGGTGGGGCATCGATAGCAGGTCCAGGTGCTGTACTCTCCTGGATCATTGGAGGCATATTTGTGCTGTTCATAGCTCTGACCTACGCTGAGGTGAGCGGTATGATCCCAAGGACGGGGGCCATTGTTAGATACCCTCACTATACCCACGGGAGCTATACGGGTTACATAATGGGTTGGCTCTATCTATTGTCAGCCGTTTCGGTACCTGCAATTGAGGCAGAGGCGGTTGTTGGCTACGCGGCAACCTACATCCCGTCTTTAACTTACGCCACTACGGTGCTGGGAGCTCCCGTTACTGTACTAACTAACTATGGTATACTAATGGCCCTTGCGTTATTGGTAGCGTTCTTCTTCCTCAATTACTTCGGTATAAGGTTCCTGGGCAAGTTCAATTCCGGAGTCACTTGGTGGAAGTTCGTGCTTCCAGTCTTGACCTTCCTTCTGCTCTTCGGCACCTTCCATGCGTCTAACTTCACCTCGTATGGGGGATTCTTTCCTTCTTCTAACCTCAAGTACCCAGGGATCACAGGTCTTGCCGCTGTGTTCTACGCTATTCCCACCGCCGGGATAGTCTTTTCCTATCTAGGGTTCAGGCAGGCACTTGAATACGGTGGTGAGGCAAAGTCTCCACAGCGGGACGTACCAAGAGCCACAATATTCTCCGTATTGGCAGCATTGTTGATCTACACTTTACTCCAAGTGGCCTTCATAGGAGGCATAGATTGGAGTAAAATACAGATAACCAATACAACGACGGGAGCCATAATCGGTCCCATTCAGCCAGGTAATTGGGGGCAGCTTTCAATATCCACCTGGGCCTCAGGACCGTTCTACAGTGCCCTGGTCTCTACCTCCATACCGGCCTTCGTGGCCTTCTCATACCTGCTCCTCATAGACGCGTGGATTAGTCCCAGCGGCACTGGATGGATCTACACCGGTACCTCAACTAGGACTTTTTACGGACTTGCCACTGATGGCTACATACCCCAGTTCTTCCTCAAACTATCAAAATATAAGATTCCAATATGGTCCTTAGTGGCGTCCCTTGTATTCGGGGCCATATTCCTTCTGCCATTTCCCAGCTGGTATCTCCTGGTGTCCTTTATCTCCTCAGCTACGGTTTTCACCTATATAATGGGAGGCATATCCCTGACAGTACTTAGGAAAACAGCTTCAACTTTGCATAGACCTTTCAGGCTATCTGGAGCTCAGATTTTGGCCCCCATATCAGCCATAGCCGCAATCCTCATAGTCTACTGGTCTGGCTTCTCTACCTTGTTCTTCATTCTATCTGGAGTATTCCTGGGGCTACCTCTCTTCTTCCTATTTTACGCTCCAAGGAAGCTAGGAGTCAATCCCAGAACGTCATACATTCTAGGAGCGTTGGAGTTCTTCATAGTGCTGGGATTGAGCATATATGGTTACTATGACGTGGTAGTCCCAGGTTCGTTGGGTACGGCGACCACCTCAGCCATAACCACATCCTTCGCCATCTATTATGTTCTCCTTGCTGCCACAATCTTGGGAATGACCTTCGCCCTGCAGGCCATGTCCAAGGACAAGAGGCCTGTAAAGGCGGGCTACTGGCTCGTTGGTTTAATTCTGGCAGTGTATATACTGTCGTTCTTCGGTGCATTCGGTTTCAACACCGTAATTCCGTTCCCATATGACACAGTGGTAGCTGCAGTGGTTGGACTTGTCTTCTATTTCGCAGCCACGTACAGTGGGTTTAAGACGGAGGAGATAGAAGACATAGTTAGTAGTCAATCAGTTTGATTTTAAAATTTTTTACTCTCTTTTCATCCCCATATTGCGTAGTATATCGGTGAGGCTAACATAACTAGACCCAGTGGATTCATTCCTCCCGACGTCATCGTTAAGACTAGTCCTACTGCCACCTCCAGGAAGAGCTCAGGGTCGCTACTCACCCTGTGTCCAGTCACCAGAAAAGTGGGGGAAAAGAGACCCCGTATCACCTAAATAACTGAGGCACAGAAGAGCGACATGAAGGCCAGGGCGTTCACAGTCATAACCCTAGGTAAAGTCCTCAAATTTCTCGCTTTGAGGAACATGAGCTGGGGAGCTATAACTGAAAGTGCTGATACAATGGCCGTTGAGGGATTCACAGGTATACTCACGAAGAACGCCATGATAGTGACAAATACAAGGGCTGCACTCATAGGTAGGGACATCATGGATAATAGTAGGTCCTCCTTCTGCCAAATTTTCAATCCCTTTGACCTCACTATCCTCAGCGCGTATTTCCTCATGAACTCCACCGAACCCATGGACCACTTTCGATGTCTCCTTTTGAACTGGGTGTATGTGGGCGGAAATGCTTCCCCCACCATAACATCTTGGGCAAATACCCCCCTGTAACCCCTGTCGTAGAGTTCCACGGTGAGAGCTATGTCCTCACTCACCAATTCGGGAAATCCTCCCACCTCCCTGAGCATGTCAGTCCTTATGATGGCTCCGTGGCCCAAGAAATTTACAACTCCTTCCTCGTTTCTGTAGGGCTGATATATCGACCAGTGTAGGTCCACCCCTTGACCCATATCCGACGTCCACTGGTTCTCCTTATTGTAGGCGTAGTGGTTGGCCTGTACGAAGGCAACCCTCTCGTCCATGAAATATGGTAGGAGTTCTTCCACGAAGTTTGGGGGAAGTAATTCATCGCTGTCACATATGGACACATATTCCGAGTGCACGAACTTCAGAGCATCGTTTATTGCTCCAGCCTTGAATCCTCTCCTCGTTGCCCTCCTTACTACCTTGGCCCTATCTTTAGCCAACTGATCCACCCTTGCCCTAACGTTAGGGTCCGTGCTGTCATCCACTATGATCACCTCAGTGTTGGGATAGTTTAATCCAAATATTGACTCCAACGCCCTTTCGTTAAGGTCGTTATAGGTCATGTACAATATCGTCACCTTCGGTCTTCCATTGACATCTATTTTCTTGGGTTTACTCCACTTTCCGAAAGATCTAATGAATAATACAAAGTTATAGGAAGCATAGAGCGTCACAAAAAAGAAGAAGGGCAGGTACACCAAGGGCAGACCGAAGAGGACTAGGAAAGTTAGCATTGTTAGTGCTAACAAATTTATATATATAAACAAATTTAGTTGCTTGAGTCTTTTCAGAAGTCCTCGGTTCATTGGGAGGCATCCTTGGAATCTGTTATATATGAGTTGTCCTAACGTTGCTTTAGTCCGATTGGAATTGAAATTTTTCTTAAATTGCCTTCAATCAGGGGCGTGTCTCAGATGAGGAGGACGAGGTAAGGGCTATCTTCACTAATTCCACTGCCTCGGCGTTCTCCAGGGAGGTTAGATCTCCAGTGGGCTCCCCCGTCACTATGGCCCTCACTACCCTCCTCATTATCTTTCCAGATCTCGTCTTGGGAAGATCCCTTACCTGAACTATTTTATCTGGTACGAATGGTCTGCCCATTGTCCTTTCCACCAACTTTGCCAGTTCCCTCAGGTTAGCCTCATCTCCCTTTGGCCTCACGAAACAATAAACCACCTCCCCCTTCAGGGGGTGGGGAACTCCAACACACGCGCTCTCAAGTACAGATGGGTGGGAGTTAAGCACAGTCTCTAACTCCGCAGGACCCAATCTTTTTCCTGCCACCTTTATAACATCGTCCGCTCTCCCTCTAAGGAACCAGAAACCATCCTCATCAACGTAAGCTAGATCTCCATGATACCAGACCCCACTGAACCTAGACCAATATGTCTCCAAGTACCTCTCCCTCTCTCCGAGGAAACCCCTAGTCATTGAAGGAATGGGCTTTCTTATCACCAAGTAGCCAATTCTCCCCCTAACTGGTGAACCGAACTCGTCGAAGACTTCAGCGTCAACCCCAGGGCATGGACCCCAGAGTGTTGAGGGTTTGAGGGGCGTTATCACACTGGGACCTAGGATGCATCCAAAGACCTCCGTCCCACCAGATATGTTTATTATCGGTCTCCTCCACTCCCCCACTTCCATTATCCACGTCCAGGTGTCCTCATCTATTGGTTCTCCGGTGTTCCCGAAGACCCTTAATTTCTCATGTAAGGCCTCGGGCTTTCCGTACCCCTTTAGCATCCTTGCCACCGTGGCCGCGAAGCCCAGATGTGTTACGTCATACCTCTTGACAATTTCCCAAACCCTACGTTTGCTCGGGTAGTCTATTGCCCCCTCGACTACCAGATGGGTGGCACCAAGGACCTGCGAACCTATCACTTGCCAAGGCCCCATCATCCATCCTATGTCGCTTACCCACCAGAGCCTGTCCCCTACCTTCAGGTCGAAGTTGTATCTCTGCTCCTTGGCAGGCTGGAGAGCTGCTCCAGCGTGGCTGATGAGTACTCCCTTTGGCCTACCGGTGGTTCCTGAGGTATACATTAATAAGGCAGGATGATCGGGTTCCACGTA
>JAFMDM010000065.1 GCA_017857195.1 Methanobacteriota archaeon | reverse complement strand
CGAAGAATCCCCTAGTGACAGGACCTATAACTCTACCAGCCGTCTTTATAGTGAATAGTCCATTGGCCTCACTTACTTCAGAACCCAACTCCTTTAATAGATCAACGGGTACCATGTGGGAGTGAACGTCCATTGGTTTCCAACTCATAGTTTTCCCGTACTACACTGTATAATATGCTTTATAAGATATGGGGATGCGTGACCTAAACCCTCACATGCTTTACAGGCATCGCCTCTTAGAGAGGATTGAGTCTTTTTTATCGAGACATTGCCCTAGAGAGAAGGATTCGCCGGCACCTCATAGGAGCCCGGGACCTCGCAGAACTCTTGACTCATCTATGTCTGATTCTTGAGCTTTAGGGCAGAGTATGAGACATCTTCCGACAGGTATAAAAGAGATCTGTACCACTCCACTTATGTGGAGACCCAGCTCAAATACATTGGAAAGAAGTTCAGGAGAGTCGAGGACAGAGATATAGTGAGGGGCAGAATGGGGTACGCCGACGATATCGACTTCCCGGGGCAACATTACGCAGCTATCCTCCATAGCCCCTACGCTCATGCCCTCATAAAGAGCATCGACTACACCGAGGCCCTTAACTTAGCTGGAGTGAAATATGTCCTCACGGGGGAGGAAGTGGCCAGGTTGACCAAGCCCATAACGGCCCGTGCGGCACCAACTTCTCCAAAAACTCAGTACGTTATGGCGTATAGGAAAGTCAGGTATATGGGGGAGCCTGTGGTGGCGGTTGTTGCTGAGAACAAGTACGTTGCCAGGGATGCTCTAGACCTGATAAACGTCGAGTATGAGAGGCGGCCAGTGGTGAGAGATCTCGACGATGCCTTGAGACCAGGGGCGCCTCTCATTTACGAGGAGCTAGGTACAAACGTAGTGATACATGACAAGTTCGAGTTCGGCGATGTGGAGGAGGCCTTCCAAAGGGCTGACAAGACTGTGAAGAGGAGAATAGGGATTCATAGGTACTCCTCCACACCGTTGGAAACCTACGTGGTTAACGCCAATTATGACAAGTTGAGGGATCTATTGGAGGTGGTGGCCACGGACCAACAGCCTGGGAGGACGGTTCAGAGCGTCGCTAACCTGCTCGGATTACCCATGTCCAAGATAAGACTGATCGTTCCTCCCATGGGCGGCGGGTTCGGCTATAAGTTGGCCGTTTGGCAGTACATTGCAATAATCTCCTTATTGAGTATGTTGACTGGAAGGCCCGTGAAATGGATCCAGACTCGAAGCGAAAGCCTGTACGGTCCCCACAGGCCCAAAGGCTACATGGATGTGGAATTGGCCTTGTCGAGCTCTGGTAAGGTGACTGGGATGCGGCTGACAGATTGGGAGATGGATGGCAACTGGCCTTACGTTGCTGGACTCTACTCTCTCATAAAGTTCGCCAACATGAGTGGGCCCTATGAGATACCCTCCTACAGCTTCGAATATTATTCGATTGCTACTAATTACCCTCCTGTAGTTCAGGATCGAGGCGTAGGTAAGCCTTTTATGACTTTCGCTTTGGAGAGAATCATGGATGTGGCAGCCAAAAGTGTCGGTATGGATCCCGCTGAATTCAGGTTGAGGAACATGGTTCCACCGGAGAAGATGCCCTACGTCACCCCTTCGGGAGAGATCTATGAAAGTGGAAACTTTCCGGCCACTCTAAAGAAGGCCCTCGAGGTAGCGGAGTATTGGAAGTGGAAGGAAGCTAAGAAGGGAAGGAGGATAGGAGTAGGAATTTCCTGCGGTATAGAGCCAGGTACCTCCAACTTAGGTTATTACTACCTAACGAAACCTGGGACGCCAGACTTCACGGGAGCAGGAGAGATGTCCACGGTGGAACTCACCCCAGACGGCTACCTGAGGGTCAACATGAATGGACCTGAGATAGGCACAGGCCATGTAACCACGTTGAAGCAGGTTTCATGCGAGATCTTCGACTTAGATCCTGAGAGGGTGATCGTCTCCAAGGTCTTCGACTCAACGGAGGGACATTTGGGATATAGTGGGACATATTCCAACGCATTCAATGATGTTTACATTGGTGCAGCATTGGCAGCATTGAGACAGTTGAGGGAGAAGGTGCTTAGACTCGCGTCCCACCTCTTAGGTACGGAGCCCTCGGACCTTGAGATGAGAAATGGGAACGTTTGTGAGAAAGGTTCCTCAAGATGTGTGGAGCTATCGGAGGTGGCAAGACTAGCCTACAACAGGCTAACCTTCCTTCCAGCAGGAGAGTCCCCAGGGTTGAGAATAATCGCGAGTTATTCTAACACCACGGCGAAGCCCTTTAATAGGTCTAATTTCAACGTCCAGCTCACCCACTCAAACTCAGCTCATGTTGCGGTAGTTGAAGTGGATCCACAGCTTGGAAGTGTGAAGATATTGAGATATGTCATAGTCCACGACGCGGGGAGAGTTATCAACCCCGGCATAGTAGAGGGATTGGCAATAGGTTCCACTGCAAGCGGAATCGGCGGAGCGCTCTACGAGGAGTTCGTATTCGACGAGGATATGAATAACCTCAGTCTAACGTTTGGTGACTACCTGAAGCCCACTGCTATGGAAATACCAGACATAGAGGTGGTACAGATGGAGACTCCAGCTCCCAATACTCCCTTCGGGACAAAGGCAGTAGGCGAGGGGGGAGCGATAACTTCCCTGGCAGCAGTGGCTAACGCGGTGGAGGACGCTCTCACAGACTATGGTGTGGAAGTCACCTCCCTTCCACTAACCCCAGAAAGGATATGGAAGATGACGAGGGGAGCCTAATGTATCCTGCCCGCTTCGACTACTATCGCCCCTCAACGCTAAATGAGGTATTGGAGTTGATGGAGGAGGGATGTAGGCCAATGGCCGGAGGACAGAGTCTTCTTCCCATGATGAAACTGAGGTTATTGACTCCAAACTGTCTAGTGGACTTAGGGGAGATTGAGGAACTCAGGGGAATAGCAGTTTACAAGGATACTGTCAAGATAGGTGCAATGGTCACTCATAATGAGATTGAGGAGTCTCAGGAGATTTCCTCCTCAATCCCCGTCCTAGCTCAAACCGCCGCCAACATAGGCGACCTCCAGGTGAGGATGCGTGGGACGATAGGTGGAAGTGTTTCTCACGCCGATCCGTCAGCTAACTACCTTCCTACCCTTTTGGCGCTGGATGCTAAGGTAAAGTTGGTGAGCAAGTCTGGGAGGAGGAGCTTACCGCTGCAGGAGTTCGTAAGGGGCCCCCTGCTCACAGGGCTCAAGCAAGGTGAATTGGTGGAGGCTGTTGAAGTTCCTATCTATGGTGGTAATGGATTGATCCGCAAGTTCTCAAGGCGCAAGGCGGACTTCGCCATAGCCATAGTCACTCTCCTCTATAAGAAGGAGGAGAGGAGACTTAATGACGTAAGAGTAGCAGTTGGGGCATTGAGGACAGGTCCAAGAAGGCTTACCAAACTTGAGGAGTCCCTCAATGGGAGGATGGGGAGAATTGACGTTTCTGACATCTTGATTAGGGAAGTGAAGTCATTGGAGCCTGTGGAGGATCTACATGGAGGAGTTGAATACAGGAGAAACGTTATTTTGACTCTAATCACGCGTATGATGGAGGAATTATGGAGGTGAACTAGGTGAAAGTCAGTATAAAAATAAATGGTACCGTCTTAGAGAGGGACGTAGAGCCTAGGCTCCTCTTGGTCCACTTCATTCGGGACGTCGCAGGTCTCAAAGGAACCCATGTGGGATGTGAGACTGGTCATTGTGGTGCCTGTACCGTCCTATTGAACGGGAAGCCCGTCAAGTCATGCCAGTTATTTGCGGTGCAAGCTAATGGAAGTGAGGTGGAGACCGTTGAGGGTCTTGAACGTGACGGTAAGCTCAGTTTGGAACAGGAGGCTTTCATCGATAACTTCGCGATGCAGTGTGGTTACTGTACTCCAGGGATGCTAATGATTACCCATTACCTTCTGAGGAGATACCCTAGGCTAACCAGGGAGGAAATTAGGGAGAAGATTCATGGAAACTACTGCATGTGCACAGGGTACGTTCAGATAGTTAACGCCATAGAGGACGCTTTCAAGAGAAGAGGAACGTAAGTCAGGTGATTCATATTGTCTAGGAGGGCAAGAATATGCCAGGTCTCGAGACAGCTATTTTTAATGGGAAGACTTGAAACCGAAATCATATCCTTCAGGGCTGGCATAATCATCTGTGGAAGATTTTACTCTTATAAAGACAGATTTTTAGTTTTTATTTAAAGTAAACTAATTATTAAGTTATGGCAAGGATCGCAGAGAACACCCCATCTACTGATGGATCCAGTCAGAGTCGCTTTGCGGATTCAGTCCATTAAAATGGGTAATGGGATTAATAAAAATAGGTATTCTTCCACTATTGCAACTCATAGAATGTGAACTCACCCTCTCCGTGAGGGCAGGATGATCCATCGCCTGAATACTTCTAATAGAGTGGCAAGGATAATCGAGAGGTGATAGTTTCTATGAGAGAACAGCTTAGTAACATTTGTCCTGTATGTTATAACTTTTATCTGTAATTAATCTCATCAACTACTTTATCATGGGTAAAGACCAAATAGAAAAACTTATAATGCCCATAAAGCTATGTGAAAAACAGAAGCATATGGGAGAAGGTAAAAGTACCCTCATTAAGTATGGAGTTGCCTCCATCAGCGGTAGTACAATAGAATACTATGACTTCATATTGGCCGGACTGGCTGCGGCCTTGATATGGCCAACAATTTATTACCCAGAGGTGAGCTCTGCTCTAGGTCTCCTTTATTCAATCCTCACTTTCGCCCTAGGGATAGCTGTGCGGCCCCTGGGAGCCTACATCTTCGGATTTGTAGGAGACAGAATGGGAAGGAAGACTTCAACGGTGTGGTCGCTGATCATGATGGGTCTGGGATCACTGGCCGTGTCCCTGACACCGGGTTACACTACGTTAGGAATAATAGGAGGACTTTTGCTTTTCATCTGGAGGATCGCTCAGGGTATAGCCATAGGGGGAACTTGGGGTGGCTTTGCAGTATGGGTGATTGAACACGCCAAGGATTCCAAATGGAGGGCATTTTGGACTAACTTCACTAGCTTAGGCGTGGGCGTGGGTCTGCTTTCGTCCGCTGGAGGTTTCCTGTTAGCCATAACGCTACTTAGCCACTCGGCTTTGTTGAGTTGGGGTTGGAGACTATTGTTTGGAATAGGTGCACTTGTTGCCCTGGTGGGAATTGTGGTTCGCCTGAGATTGGCAGAGAGCCCCGTGTTCAACGAGCTAGTGGCCAAAAAGGAAATCATTAAACAACCCACTATAACGGTGCTTAAGGAACAATGGCCGAGAATATTAAAATTGGCAGCTCTTTTCAATTATCAAATATCCCTATTCTATATAGCGGCAGCCTTTAATCTGGGCTACATGATCGGAATTGGCATTTCTCCCTATTTGGCTTTCCTCTCAACATCCATAGCGGCTGTGATGATAATAATTTTCCAGACGATCGGTTCGATCCTAGGTGACAAAATTGGAAGAAGAAGAGTAATTCTAATTGGGGCGATCCTGAGCGCGGCCTTCGCCTTCCCCTATTACATATTAATAAACACTAGGATGGCCGGGGACGTAATCCTAGGGCAATCGGTCTTCCTGGCTGTGGTCATGTTCGGGTTCGGTGTTATAGGTGCTCTCATGCCGGAGAACTTTCCTTCCAAGTACAGGAACTCTGGGGCGAGCTTAAGCTATCAGTTGGCAGCGCCTATGAGTGCGGTGGCCTCAGTAGTTCCTCCCTACTTCCTCACCGTCTTTGGTGGACAAGCGTGGATATACATAGCCACTCTTATGATTGGTATCTGTGTTGCTTCGTTAATAGCTCTGGCTTTCACAGCGGAGACCATTAGGGTAGAGGTGGGGTAGGACAATATGATCCACCTCCAACTTCATTCTTACTCGTTCGCTTGATATCTATGATTTTTATGGGACAGTTCATTTATTACATTGCTTAACCCCTAAGATAAAGGCTTACCTCATGTTTGTCAGCAACCTTCTCCGAAAACACTCAATGGAGTACATGGTTTAGCAAATGTGCGAAAGGGAAAACATTTATTATTGTTGTTAAGCATTTGCTTCTTGAGAAATATGAGTGAGGTATTAGAAAAGATCACAGGACAAGGAATTGAAGTCATGGTAAGAAGAAATGAAAAGGTAGAGAAGGTAAACGGGAGAAAACCAGAGGTCTTAGCTTACGCTGACAAGGTTCCTCCCAACATGATCAAGCCAGATGGAGAAACATTGAAGTTGTTGGTAGGAGACGGCTTAAGTGTTGAGCTATCCAAACGGAGAACAATGATGCCTCACTGGCACAGAAACTTGGACTATGACGAAGTGATAATATGTGTATCTGGCGAAGCCACGTGGAAGACCGACGAGGGAGAGTTCAAGCTCAAGGCAGGAGAAATGCTGCTTATACCTCGTGGGATCTCCCACACCGTCTTAGCCTCTGAAAACTCCAATTATGTGGCCATAGAACTGAAGTCAAGGGTTCCCTTAAGCGTGGTAAAGGGGTAGGGAGATGTGGAAGTGAGAGAGCTCCTCAAAGTTCTTAAGTCCTGCAGGGTTTATGACTTAGAACAGTTGCGTTTTCCCAACATGCCCGCCTTCGATCCTGTGAAGCCTGGACTACTCTACTTCCTCTATAGACATCATGAGAGCTACTTCAATCTAGATCGTGACGGCCCTAGAACCAGTGCGTCAGGGCTAATCATAATGTCAGACCAAACAGGTACACACATAGATGCCATCTGTCATCAAGCGAGTAACCTAACCCTAAATGGGGGAATTAAGGTTACCCCAGAGGTGGAGACTCCTTGGGGATTTACGGTAAGGGGTGCAGAGGAATTGCCCATAATCATGGCTAGGGGAGTGCTGGTTGACCTCCCTACTCAGTTGGGGGAGCTCAAGGAAGACACTCTAATCTCCTTGAGCGACTTCAAGAAAGCCCTTGAAAATCAAGGGATTAAATTAATGAAAGGGGACGTCATCCTTGTAAGAACTGGTTTCGGAAGGTACTGGAACGACGAGGATAAGTATAGGAGGGCCCCGGGGATGTCCAAGGAGGTAAGCTCTTGGATAGCGGAGATAGGGCCCACAGCCGTGGGTGCAGATAATTTGGCCTGGGACCTTCCCACATTTAGGGACCAGGAGACTCACTCGCTCCTACCTGGTCACCTTATCCTCATAGCCGAAAGGGGTATTCCCATAATTGAAAACCTTAGACTTGAGGAAATTTCACAGGATAGAGTAGGGGAATTCATTTTCGTAGGACTTCCCTTAAAATTCAAGGGTGCCACAGGTTCTCCCCTCAGACCTGTGGCTGTAGTGCCACAATAGTCATTGTGTCTCTAAAAACTCCATGGCGGCCCTCACGATTAATGGATAATTATTGCATCTACATATATTACCGCCTAAGGCTTCTTTCAATTCATTTTCTGATAGCTTAATATGCCTTAGTGCTAATGATTGAATTAACATGAGGAATCCAGGGGTACAATAGCCGCATTGTAGTGCGAAATTATTTCTGAATGACTCTTGAAGCTTACTTAGTTTTCCCTCATGCGAGAGCCCCTCAACTGTCGTGATCTCCTCTCCGTTAGCTTGTACGGCAAGCATGAGACATGACTTCACCGCGACGTCCCCTAATAACACAGTGCATGCCCCACAATGTCCTGTGTCGCAACCTACCCTTAAGTCCAGCCACATCCCTTATAAACTGCACCAGAAGCATTCTATCTGGAACTGTGGCAGCATACTCAATACCGTTGATCTTTAGACGTACCTCCCTTTTCATACCATGGCACCTCTGGCGTTCGCATAGGCTTCCTTTAACGCTCTTTTTAAATAAATTCTTGCTAAATATACTCTAAAATCTCCAGTTGCTCTAACGTCAGATATGGGACGAACCTTGAAGTCAAGGGAAGACACGGCAGACTCTATGGCCTCCGCCGTTTTTCCTACTAAGGTTTCTTCTAACTCCCTAATTTTGATAGGCTTACCTGATAGTCCTCCCACGCCGACCTTGGCTTCCCTTATTCGTCCATCCTCATCAAGGGAGACCACCGCTGCCACGTTAACCACTGCATACTCTTGTTCCCTTCTTACTACCTTTTTGAAGGAATAACCCATATTTTTATTGTATTTTATTCTTACCTCCTTCACCACTTCATCCTTCGCTAACTCTGTTGTGTATGCGTCTATGAAGAAATCCTTTGAGCTGATTTTCCTAGTCCCCCTAGGCCCTTGGACAACAATTGTGGCATCAAGGGCAGCAAGAACAGGAAGATAATTGGCTGAAGGATCAGCCAGGGAGACACTTCCGCCTATGGTTCCTCTATTTCTGACTTGTACATCTGCCACGGTCTTGGCCGAAGATGATAGTAGTCCACATTTCGAGCCGATTAATGGGGATGAGGCTATGGTAACATGGGTGGCTGTTGCCCCTATCCTCAACTCTCCCTCCTCCTCTACCACATTCCTTAAGGAAGGAATTTTCCCTATATCTATCACGTTCTTAGGTCTTAGGATCCTAAGCTTGAGTAGTGTCATTAAGCTCTGCCCTCCCGCGAGGATCACAGGTTCCTCCTTGGAACTTAGAAGTTCAATGGTTTCCTCAATAGAGGTAGGACTGTGATAATCGAAATCAACAGGTGTATATGATGGCATTAATAGGAGAGGTGTATGTCCAGACTATATTTATTGCGGCATATTGTCAGCTAGAATAAGAATCCGTTTTTAGACTTCCATGAGAGGGATATAGACTCATACATTTATCGTTTTTCTTAATATTTAATAAAGGTAAAATCCTTTGCCGTGAATGCTAGCATCAAAACGGATCCCCTTTGAAACTCTAGAAATTAGGTATCTGAGCGCAAGGCATATCCTTTCCGCCAGCTCCAACGCTCAATAATTTTACAAAAGGCTGAAAGCTTCGCCCCTTCCAGGGGCAGATGATTAGTTAAATACTGTTTC
>JAFMDM010000064.1 GCA_017857195.1 Methanobacteriota archaeon | reverse complement strand
ACCTAGGCTATGCCGATTTGGTTGAGGAGAGGAAAGTGGGCAACGACAAGATGGTGTTCATAGAAGGTGCCAAGAACCCCAAGTCAGTGAACATATTGCTTAGGGGCTCAAACGATATGGCAGTTGATGAGGCTGAGAGGAGCATAAATGATGGGCTCCACTCCCTTAGGAATGTGCTCAGAGAACCTATGATAGTGCCTGGGGGAGGTGCGGTGGAGCAGGAGCTGAGTATGAAGCTCACTGAGTTCGCTAGGACTATAGGAGGAAAGGAGCAGCTTGCCATAGAGGCCTACGCCGAGGCATTACAGGAGATACCAACAATTTTGGCCGAAACGAGTGGAATGGAGCCCATAGCAACTCTGATGGACCTGAGGGCAAGGCACGCCAAGGGATTGGTTAACGCTGGAATAGACGCTATCCAAGGCAAGTTGGTGGACGACATGCTTTCAATAAATGTGATAGATCCCGTAAGGGTTAAGGCCCAAGTCATAAAGAGCGCCACGGAGGCGGCCACAGCCATTCTAAAGATAGATGATGTGGTAGCAGCTTCCTCTCTTAAGACTGAGAAGAAAGGAGAGAAAGGAGAGGGAGGAGAGGAAACTCCCAAGACTCCATCTTTCGACTAAAACGTTTTTCTTTTCTAGAAAGTTAGCATTCTACTTGTGGTTTCCTCCGAGGGTGTTTCATATCCGTCTATTTCACTTAACAATTTCTTTACACATTCTTTTATCTTCTCATCATCGTAACTTTCTTCCGTTGACTGAAGAAGTTTTTTAGCCACATCAACTCCTATTACTAGTAGGAGTTCAATAAAGTCTGGACTTAGAAGATAGTCCAGCAATCTCCTGTAGTCCCCACCATAGGAGGAGAACTTATACTTTATCTCTGCCTTGGCTAGTAGCCTTCTAGCCTCATCCAACCTCTTAGACTCCACAGTCGTAGGTGTTAACACCTTGCTGGCGACCTGTCGGAGGAAATCAGGCTGTGTCAATGGCAACGCCTAAAACATATGTTATAGTCGACCCCTATATAAACGTAAGTAGGGCAGGAAATCCTTGCCAGCCATATGGAAATTACGGTTAAACCTAACGATCTATTATAAGTATTAGCATGTTTCAGTTAATCTTTAAAAGCTACCAAGACAGATAGTCCCAATGGAAGTGGGACCTGTGCCTAAGAAACAGCGGAAGGATAAGGAGCAGGGGGTTGAAGAGAAGCTGAAGGTGGTATACACCGACAGGGATGTGGTTGTAATGACCGCCCCCAACGAAGAGGAGCTTAAGGACATACTTTTGGGCCTGTTGTCCGATAAGCCAATGAACCTTAAGGAACTTCACTCTATTCTATCTGGGATTGCCAGCGAAGATAAAATAAGGAAGGCGCTGGCTGATCTAACTGAAAGAAACCTCATAACTTTACTTCCAGAAGGAAAGTATGCTAAGCTTGGTACAGACTGAATGAACTCCTAAAAGGGCAGTTCTGCCAGTTTGTATGGCATAATAGGGCCTGAGAAACCGTTAATGTACGTCCTAATGCTTTACAGCGAGCAATCTTACCCTTGTCGGATTTTGATGCCACGAAGAATGAACAGTCACTGGTTATATCCTCTGGGATGATGTTAACCTTAGAATAAAATTTGATCTCATTGGCCTCCGTCATGTGAAGCTCCAATCCTTGTTTTACTTCCTCTGTAAAAAATCGACATGCCGTGTAGTTGTTAGTGCATCTCTCTGCAGAAGTGACCAAATCACTGGGAGCCCCCAGAAGAGGAGAGACGCAGAAGCCTCCCCTATAATAGGGGCAGGATTTATGCTTCTGCAACTGATTGTCTCCCCAATATGTGCACTCCAACTACTTCGCTTTCCTCACCTATCCAGATTGGCAAGTGTAACCTTACAACAGAAATCTCCGCCTCTCCTGACTCCTCAATCATTCTGTCTATATCTTTCTCCAGTTCAGATGACTTACCTGTGTAGTCCTCCACTACCAGTATCTCCACCCTTTTGTTACCCATGTTAAAGAACTTGAAGTTACTTAGCTTAAAAGTGGGATGACTTAGTGACACAGGTGGATCCCTTTAGTGATGTTAAGAAGGAGCTTGCACTTCATTTGAGCGCAGCGTTAGGTGTAGATCCTACCCAGGTTATGGAGGGAATAGAGATCCCCCCTAGTGAGGAGCTGGGGGACTTAGCTGTTCCCCTGAGAGAGCTGGTACCTAAGGGATCTCATTTGGAATTGCAATTTAAAGGAAAGCTCATAAAGTCCACTAAAATCATCGGCATTTATCTAAATGCCTTTGTTAATGAGGATGAGTTATTCCGTCTCACTTTCTCTAATATGACTGAGGATTATGGCATACTCCGGACCTCATCCCCCTTAAGGATTGTAGTGGAACATACCAGCGCAAACCCGGTTCACCCCCTGCATATAGGCCATCTAAGGAACGCTATACTGGGAGACACGTTGGCTAGGTTGCTTAAACTGAGAGGGCATGAGGTAAACGTTAGGTTCTACGTTAATGATGCCGGTAGACAGAGTGCCATTTTATCTTACGGCATGTCTAGGCTAGGTTGGCCAGATCCTCCCATTGAATCGAAGAAGGACGTATGGCTAGGGTTAGTTTACGCATGTACCAACGTACTCATTGAGATAAATAAATTAAAGAAGGTCCTTGAAGAACTCAAGGAGAAGCATGAGGAGTATTTGAGCAAGGTTAGAGAACTTGATGAGTTTGTGGCAGTGGCCAAAGAGCTGAGAGATAAAGGGCAGGAGATCTTTGATAAGTTGGCCGATGAGATAGGGAGAGATCCTGACCCTGAGGGCTCCGTCCAAAAACTAATGCAGCAGTACGAGAGGGGAGAGGAACCAATTAGAACCCTCATGAGGAAAGTCTCCACCTATGCTTTAGAGGGCATATCGCAGACTCTTTCCTTCCTAGGAATATACTTTGACTCATTTGACTATGAGGGTGATTTACTATGGAATGGTTCCGTTGAGAAGATAATCAATGAGGCGAGGGAGAAAGGTATACTCACCATTCATAAGGGAGCCTCAGCCGTATCTTTTCAGGGACTAACCGAGGAGGAAAGAAGAGCCCTCAGGATACCAAAGGGGTATGATGTGCCTCCCCTTATACTCGTTAGGGCGGATGGGACTACTCTATATCCTACCAGAGACATAGCCTACACTCTCAAAAAGTATAAGGAATTCAGTGCTCATAGGGTGATCAACGTTATCGCAGAGGAGCAGTCCACTCCCCAGACTCAACTTAGGGCTACCCTATATCTGATGGGCTTCAGAAATGAGGCAGTGAACCTATTACATTACTCCTATGGCATGGTTAATGTCGAGGGAATGCGGATGAGTGGGAGAAGGGGACGTTACATCTCTGTGGATGACATAATTGATCAAGTTAGAGCTGTGGTGGGCAATAGAGTTAAGAGTAGGGGAGGCAACGAGAATGTAATCGACGAATTAACTAAAGGAGCCATAAGGTTCGCCATAATTTCTGTAGCTCCCACTAAACCTATGTCTTTTAGTATTCAAAGGGCAATAGATTTCAATCAGAATAGCGGCCCATATCTTCAATATACCTACGCTAGAGCTCACAGCATCGTATCAAAGATGGAGAGCATGCCTTCAGTGGAGAAGGCCGATACTTCGGAGTTAGTTGGGGACAAGAGAAGGCTGTTACTGCAAGTGGCCAAATTTCCAGAGGTATTTGTTTCCACCACAGAGCAATTGAAGCCGGAAATAATGGCAACTTATCTTAACAAACTGGCCGATATCTTTAATCGATGGTATGATAGTGAGAGAATACTTCAGGAGCCAGCAGAGGGGAAGAGAGCCCTTAAACTCTGGTTAGCCATGGGAGTAAAGACCGTGATTGGGAATGGATTGTCTGCTCTAGGAATAAACCCTTTATCCAGAATATAGTTAGGTAGTCTTGGACCCGTAGCTCAGCCAGGATAGAGTGCTGGCCTGCGGAGCCAGTGGTCCCGGGTTCGAATCCCGGCGGGTCCGCTATGGGGACACATCCCCACCCATCTATTTCTCCATTTACCTTAGTGGGAATTTAAGGCGATAGCCCTCAAAAGTATTCCATTTTTCTTTTTCCTAATCTCCTAACAGTTGAGAAAAGGGTCGTAGAGAAGCTTAGGCGAACATTCATTAATCATGCGTCTACATTATCTTCACGTAAAAATCAATTGACAAAAGAATGGCAAGCCTCGCCCCTTCCAAGGGCGGGGAGGAGGTCAGCAAGACGTCCTTTGAGCCAATGGAGCCATGAATCGTGAAGCCTACGATAAGGAAGGGAGTAGCTCAGTCATGGAAATCTGCAATGGTAAGATCGTCTTAGAATTTAGAAACAGAGTCGACCACGGCATCACTGTTTATAAGCTAGCTTATAAGCCTTCTAACACTCTTTATAAGAGGTGGGGAAAATAATCCCTTATAAGTCCGTTATAAATATCGAGAATATAGTAGCAACAGTAACGTTAGAGCAGGGCTTAGACCTTTACGCTATGGAAAGGAGTGTGCCCAATGTAGAATATGATCCTGATCAATTCCCAGGCCTTATATATAGGCTTGAGTCTCCTAAGGTCACCTCACTTATATTTAAATCAGGAAAGATGGTTGTAACTGGAGCTAAAAGCACGGACGAGTTAATTAAAGCCGCTAAGAAAATTATTCGCTCTCTTAAAAGGGCGGGCATAAACATAACCGGCAAGTCAAAGATACAGATCCAGAACATAGTTGCCTCCGCTAATCTACATTTGCACGTAAACTTGGATAAGGCGGCCTTTCTTCTTGACAATAATATGTATGAGCCTGAACAATTCCCTGGTTTGATATATAGAATGGATGAGCCGCGGGTGGTGGTCTTGATATTTAGTAGTGGAAAGATGGTCATAACTGGAGCCAAAAGGGAGGAGGAAGTCTATAGGGCCGTTAAGAGGATATTTGATAAATTGGTTGAGCTTGAGTGCGTGAAACCCATAGAGGAAGAGGGAGAGTTAGAGTTCTAGATTCAGAAGTTTTCCTAGCCCCTTAAGCACTGGGTTACTGGGGAAGGCCTTGAACTCTCCTATGCTTTTTGTGAATAATTCGATATAAGTTGGTGAATTGAACATTCCACCGTGATAGTATACCGTATCCGTGTTTACCCTATTACATACCCTCATCACGTTCTGGGCCAACTCCTCTATTCCCTTCTTGACTGTAGAAAGTACTTCTTCATCTTCTATTAATTTCAATAAAGTGGGAGCAAAAGATGCCACTTTGTCCTGTGAACAGGAGTTGTTGTATAAGAACTCCACTAACTTCTCCTCACTATCAAATCCTAGTGCAGCTGACACACTTCTGGATCCTCTTAACCCCTGGAACTCCCTCAATGCAAGCCTTAAGGCCTCTCTACCTAGCCAGAATCCTCCTCCCACATCTCCAACAAGCCAACCTCTATCTCCCATAACATATCTATTGACGCCATCATATCCGTAGGCTATAGTCCCTGTTCCAGATATGACAATGCAACCTCTGTTTGCGTTAGATAGAAGAACTACATGGGCATCATGCTCAACCTTTACTACACTGGCAAGGTTCAGAAGCTCCGTTGTCAGTAACTCACTTACCTTCCGCCTAAGTGGCTCAGAGTCCAATCCTGCCAACGAGATAGATATACCCTCAAGTTGACCGTAACTCTTCGCTATTTCCACTATCCTGCGGACCGCAACTTCCATTCCCACCGTTGAAATACTGCTACTGGGAAAGAGGTTCAGATTGACATCTGAACCATCATATAGATACGCCTTAGTTGTCGATCCTCCACCGTCTAATAGTAAATACTTTCCCACGGTCACCTGAACTTAGCGCCCCTTAATTATCTTATCAGAAGATTGCTTCTTGAAGAAGGCAAATCAATTGAAATCTTTCTCCAGTTCCATCTTATCCTTTTTTGTAAGGACGATCTCGTACCTTAGCTTACCCTCCTCCTGTCTTACTTTGCTTGGAGGGACAAGTCGTCCTTCGACGAAGTAAAGGTAGTTCGTAGACATTATCTCGTTATAGGCAACGGGATCTTCCTCTTTTAGTTCCCTTAGCTGTTCAATTATTTCCAGTTGCCTCTTTATCTCCCCATCGCTCACGTCCTTTCCACACACCATACATACGCCGTCTGGCATTACTGAGGCGAAGCCACATCTCGGGCAGTTTACTGGAGCTTTAATGCCATACACCTTCCATGTCTCCTTAAGTAGTTCCAGCGTCTCCCTTGCTCCCATTCTAATGGCTTCTTGATATAACTTAGGCGCAGCTTCCACTATCCCCCTTCTTATATACTGCACTGCGAAGTCTAATTGTTCTGGGCTCAGATGGTCGAGCTCCCTTGCTAACCTAACAGATATGACGTCGAAAAGGTCGGCTTTAATACTGATCAATCTATTTATAATGGTTCTAGGCTTTGGCTTACTCTTAACGTCTCCCACTGCTCCTATGAATGGCTCCTTCAGTACGTTGTAATAGAATTCGCGAGGAAGGTTAATATTGGATAAACCTAGCCCGTCCACAAGCTCATCCAAATATTCGTCGAACAATTCCTCGACATCAAATTTTCTTTCATCTCTTCTCTGTACCTTCTTTCCCTCTCCTTCACTCTTCCTCTTTCTGGGCAATGGTATAATCCCCGCGATCTAGTAATTAGGTTCTATCTTCATATATGCCCACAGGCCTTCCATCTTAATGGAGCTGATTAAG
Organism: Methanobacteriota archaeon; assembly: GCA_017857195.1. Classification (GTDB taxonomy): domain Archaea; phylum Thermoproteota; class Thermoprotei_A; order Sulfolobales; family Sulfolobaceae; genus Sulfodiicoccus. The sequence goes on along the minus strand of JAFMDM010000064.1, from coordinate 2,359 downwards.
GTAACTGACCTTTTGGAGATGTTGGAGGAGCGAGAGAGGAGCCTGTTGCTGTTGGCCCTGTCGGAGGCAATTCAATTAGGTCGAAATTTCCTATTGTTTCGTACCTCAGAAGGTATAGAAGTTGTTCTTCGTCTTAATCCATACACGGAGGATGTGTATGGAATTTATCTGCTCTCCCACTTAGAGAAGGAGGGGAAAGACCTCAGATTCTTAGGACTACTACAGCAGGACGGGGTGCATTACATCTATGAGTATATAGGTAAAGAAGTCAGAACATTGCTTGCTAATTTGACATCCTATCAAGTTTTAAGCGGAGCCATAGAGGACTTTCTTACCACAATGGTACAATCTGATTGATGGGAGTCAGAAATATTATTATGTGAGGAGCAGGTAGCTCGTGAGGATCGCTGTTAACGATGATTTAGTGAAAAAGCTAGAGTCCCTTTCCTTGGTTGAACTTAGCCAGGATGAGAGGAGCAGAATAAGGAAGGATTTAGAGGACATTTTAGCCTTCTTCTCAAAGCTAGATCAATTGGATTTATCAGAGGTGGAGCCAACTTTCCATCCAGTGGGAGCTGGGAAGACGAGAAAAGACGTTCCAGATGACCCTCTTCCAGTTCAGGAGGCACTACTAAATGCAAGGAAGATTAAGGAAGGTTACATAATAGGCCCTAAGACTTTCGGTGATTGAATTTGGAGACGGTGCGCAAATTAATAGAAGGATCGTTAACTCCAGAGGACTACGTTAACTCCACCTTTGATAAAATAGAGAAATTTCGTAACCTCAACGCCTTCACCTATTTAGAAAGTAGAGATAAGGTTATACTGGAAGTTAAGGAGAGTCTCAAGAATAGGGGAAGATTAGCAGGATTGTTGGTAGCTGTGAAGGACAATATATCTGTCAAAGGAATGCCCACTACCTGTGGATCTAGGATGCTTAAGAACTACATATCCCCTTACGATGCCACTGTAATCAAGAAACTCAAGGCCGAAGGCGCAGTGATATTGGGAAAGACCAACATGGATGAATTTGCAATGGGTTCCACGACAGAAACTAGCTTCTTTGGTCCTGTCAGGAACCCATGGGATCCCTCTAGGACAGCGGGCGGTTCCTCAGGAGGAAGTGCAGTGGCCGTTGCAACTGATATAGTGAAGGTTTCCCTTGGTAGTGATACCGGTGGGTCCATAAGAGCTCCTGCCTCCTTCACTGGCATCTTCGGTCTGAAGCCTTCCTATGGGACGGTAAGTAGATATGGACTAGTTGCCTACGCTAATAGCTTGGAGCAGATAGGACCATTTGCCCAAACTGCTGAAGATCTTGCGTTGATTTATGGACTAATTAGCGGGGAAGATCCCCGTGACTCGACGACGGTAAAAGAGCGGCCCATTGATGGGAACTCAATCGATATGAGGAGTCTCAGGGTAGGTCTACTAGTAGATATAAATGAAGCCTCTGAACCTCCTGTAAGATCTAAGATAAACGACGTTGTAAATAGGTTGAGTGACCAGGGGACCATAGTAAAGGAAGTCAAGCTCGGACTTTCAGACTACGTCGTTCCAGCCTATTATGTAATTGCCATGTCTGAGGCAAGCTCTAATTTGGCTAGATATGATGGTGTGAGATATGGGCATAGCATAGACGGCGATGGTAATTGGAGGGAAGTGTATGGGAAAACGAGAGGAGAAGGTTTTGGTACAGAGGTGAAAAGGCGAATTCTATTAGGTTCCTTTATATTAAGCGCAGGCTATTATGAGCAGTACTACCTCAAGGCCTTGAAGGTTCGTACAATGCTCATAAGGCAGTTAAATTCGTTCTTAAGAGAAGTCGATGTGCTTATCTCACCTACTATGCCAATTCTTCCTCCTAAGCTAGGCGAACTGATCGATGATCCTGTAAGGATGTATATGATTGACGTCAATACTGTTATTGCCAATCTGACGGGTCTCCCTGCCCTTTCCGTTCCAGTAGGGGAAGTAGGTGCGCTTAAGGTTGGAGCTCAATTAATTGGAAGCTATCTGTCCGATCTTTTCTTGATTAGTCTAGCAGGCACGGTTCATGAATCCATGCACGGAAGAGAATGAGTTTTCTAACTTCCTTATAATTTTAAATCAATCTGCTTACATTCATTTGAGATCTTCAATTGGGTCTAAGATTTATGTCAAGGAATTCACTCAGTCATTCTCACTAGCTAGGTATTGAAATCATTTATGACAATCCTTCTCTTTAGATGAGAGCTATGCGTGGGAAAGAGGGTTAGAACTCCATAGCGCTCTTGCTCCGTTGTTAAATTATGAGAGTTCATTATCTGACTTCCTCCCCGCCCTGGAAGGGCGAGGGTTCCCCTCATCGGTTCGGGTT
>JAFMDM010000063.1 GCA_017857195.1 Methanobacteriota archaeon | reverse complement strand
TTAGGGCCACCTTTGGGTTCAATGAATCAACTAACGTGGGAATGTTGTTCTACCCATCTCTCCAAATCGTTCCCACCATGTTCGAGAAGAGGAGATGCCTCATACCTGCCGGAATAGATCAGGATCCCTACTGGAGACTCCAGAGGGACATAGCGGAGAGTCTGGGATATTTCAAAGTTGCAGCGATCCACAGTAAGTTCATGCCCCCCCTTACTGGTACGGAGGGGAAGATGAGTGCCTCCCAGCCTGAAACTGCCATATATCTTACTGACGATCCGAAGACGGTCAGATTCAAGGTTAATAGATATGCCTTCTCTGGGGGACAACCAACCGTGGAGCTTCATAGGAAGCTAGGTGGAAATCCTGAGATCGACGTTCCCTTTCAGTGGCTTTACTATTTCTTTGAGCCTGATGACAACCTCATGTTGAAGGTGGAGAGGGATTACAGATCAGGATCCCTCCTGACCGGGGAATTGAAGGAGATGCTCATAGAGAGAATTAACGATTTCTTGGAGAGACATAGGGAGAGGAGGGAGGCTTCCAAGGACATGGTAAACGTTTACATGAGGGAAGGAAAACTTGCTGTTAAGATGTGGGATACCCTTCACGGCTTGAGTGTTTGAGGTGATATGCGACCAGATTGGTGGAGACTCCCAACTTCTTGGCAATTGAGTAAATGCTCTCACCGCGTCTCCTCGAATTTAGAATTTCGTCTATTTGTTCCTTAGTTAGCTTCCTCCTGCTCCTCCCAAGGCCGTGTTTCTTCAGTATCCTGGAGACCGTGTTGAAGTTGAGCTTCAGCTCCCTACTTATCTTGCTAGCACTTAATCCCTCCTTTCCCATCTTCACCACCATCTCCTCAGTTGAGGAATCTATTCTTCCTCTGAACTTCACCTTGGTCCTCAAGAGGGCTCGCCTCACGGCGCTATAATTGGTGCCCGCCTTCTTTGCGATTTCTCTTATTGAAAGACCCGATTCATACCATCTCTTGAACTCCTGATCCTTTTCTCCGATTTCTCTATCCTTCTGCTTACTTCTGCTCTCTTTATTCTTACTCTCTCTGGTCTTTGGCACATTATAACTGCTCTAAAACCTACTTTAAATTCCTTTTGTGATTTCTCCTTGATGGGAACTTCTTCAGCCTGCAGTGGATTTAATTAGAGCCTCCGCTATGGAGAGGAACACCTTGGCAGTTTGACTACCTGCGTATCTCATGAAGAACGGTTCTCCTTGATCGTTGGCTGACGCTATTTCTGGATCAATTGGTATTTGTCCCAGCAGGGGCACTCCCATCTCCTCCGCCATTCTTTTCCCCTTGTTCTCCCCAAATATGTAATGAATTGAACCATCGCTTGGGCAGACGAAGTAGCTCATGTTTTCCACGACGCCCAATATCTTCACGTTAACTGTCCTGGCGAAGGTTATGGACCTCCTGACCGCAAGTGTAGAGACCTCAGATGGAATTGTTACCACCACGAAACCGGTGAGGTTGGGCACAAGCTGTGCCACAGAGAGGGCCTCGTCTCCAGTTCCAGGTGGCATATCCACTATGAGGTACTCTAACTCTCCCCAGTTTACATCTCCCAGGAATTGTTTTATGGCAGTATGCTTTATTGCGCCCCTCCACACTACTGGAGTATCGTCCTTGGGCAATAGGAAGTCTATTGATACTACCTTTACTCCAAAGGGTCCCTCCACTGCGACTATACCCTTGTCGTCGGCAACCAGTGCTTGTCCCCTAACTCCAAGCATCTTGGGTACTGAGGGACCGTGGAAGTCCACGTCCACTATTCCAACCGATTTTCCTTGAGCTGCCAAAGCCATGGCCAGGTTAGATGAGACGAACGATTTACCAACTCCGCCCTTACCGCTCATTACCGCTATCTTGAACTTTACTTTACTCATCCTTTGCTGTATTTGGAGGTCAACTGCAGGTACTTGTGGAGCTACCTTCCTAAGATCCCGAGGTGGTCTCTTTACGTTGTTGTCTATCCTGAACGGATTGTTTGAACTCATTTGATTTTACTTCCTCAGACTATGTAATAACCTTGTCTTGGGTTTTTCCTCTGTCAAAACAGTTCATATTAAGGTCTTCGATGAAGCCGTACACAGCGTCGTCATGAACATACAAATCATAAGATTGTGGCGTTCTCCTTGAGAGTGTGCGCTATCCATCCTTTATTACCCATTCTCGTCATGTGGAAAAAAAATAGTAGCCTAGAGATGACACTATGAAGCCGTATGACAGTTACACTCAGTTTAAATTACCTAAGAAGGAGGGAATATACTCTGCATATTATTCTATTTTTATTAAATTTTTACTTTAGTATTTCATGATTTAGTTTGAGAAATCTATTAAATAAAAGAGATTGTGAAAACCCTCACAATTATTGCTAAGCTCACAAATAGCTTCCAAAACCTTTTGTTAACCTCCAGACTCTTGAGCTTAGATAATCCTTATCTAAACAACCCTCCCATCCTTTAACAGGGGCTAAGTCTATCATCAAAATTAAGCTTTTAAATGTCCAATGACATGTTGTCCTTGGGCCCGTCGTCTAGCCTGGTGAGGACGCTGCCCTCACACGGCAGAGGTCCTGGGTTCAAGTCCCAGCGGGCCCATATTTCACAATTTAATTAAAAGATGATTCATTTCTCCAGTGGGAAGTGTAGGAAATACCCTTAAGTATTTGAAGCTCAGATGATAGCATAAATGGCACCATCAGGAGTACCATACTTGGTAGTGGAAGTGCTACTGGCACTAGAATGGGTATAGGTAGTGGAGGTAAAGGTATGAGAAGAGCAGGCATTAGGAGTACAGTTACTCAACGCAATGGTGGAAGCATGGGGAATTCAGGCGCTATAAGATAATAGCATAAGAAAAACAGTTAGCTCAGATTTGCCTTCACCGCTTAGGCCACCTTCTTTACTCTCATCAGTTACGCCCTCGCTACTAAACAGTCCAGATTAGACTTAGTTCTTACCATCTCTTACGAAGGAGGATTTAAGGGGAGTGGAAAGCCTCTATGGCAGGAATGGACGGCCCATTTAAATACTTCTTTTCAAGAAAAAGATATGCTGGCGACGCTCCTCCCTAGCTCGATGAGGGAAATGGGACTTCAGGGGCAAGTATCGCTTCTCTTCTTTATTGAACCAGAGGATGAAGATTCCTCTCCAATCAAATGTGGTCTCCTGAGTTCCCTGTCCACCAAATGAGAGAAGACCCGAATCGACTATGGTAATGAACCACTTAGGGAAACCCTTCCAGGGCGGGGTGGAGGTCAGATAATCGCTTCCTTCATTAGTTTCGCCATCTCCGTGTAGCTCTGACTTAGCTCACTTCCTCTATCGATACAATAACCATCTTTATGAGGTCACCTAATCCCTCTCCTACCCAGTGGTTACCGTCTGTAATGTGGACAGGATCTCCTACCTCGTCTTCTCCAACAACACACTCACCATCTCAACCTTCACTGTCCTTACATCACCGTCTTTCATACCTCAGTCACCAGTTCCGTTTGGCTTGCCTGAGGTTGTACCGATGGTACCCCAGAATGGTTTTACTATTACAAAACTTCTGGGCCATTACCTCGAGTACGAAGGAATGAATTCCTTAACCTAGGGTTATCCCTCCGAGCTATGAAGCTTTCCGCTTCTTAATCCTCCTTATAAGACTACAGAAAGTAAAAGCTTAAAAGTAAATATAGAAAGATTATTTATATGTAAAATTTTTCCTAAGGCTAAGTCTTCTTCGCAGTTCCCTCCATTTCTTCTTCTACTATGTTCACTCTCCTCCCAGCCTTCTTGTAAACTTCAGGTTTCTTACGTTTAATCCAAATTCCGTACCCCACTGAGAACAATAGGAAGACTACCGACGCAGCTACTGCTTGGGTGTATGGGAAAATAGGTGGTACGACAGACTCGTATAGCACGAAGGCGAAAATCGCCGTGGCTACCCCTGGCATGATATAGTGCTGAATAGGATGAAGCAGTTTCTTCATGCCGTAGTGCTTCTCCTTGAGCCTATAGAACAATGTTATGACTGAGGTATTTAGAAGGAAATGAGCAGTTATCATTCCAACCAAAGCAACTGTGGTTAGAAAGTCGAATCCATTTGTAAGAGCATTGAAAACTGCCGTGCTTGTCGCCGGTGATGTAAGCATTGCGATAGGCGAGACACCGGTGAAATAAGCGATGACGAAGCCTGAGAGTACGGCTAAAACGCTGGAGGTCGCACCTATGAACCATAGGGAGTTAGCTGGAGTGACCCACCTTGGGTGGATCTTGGCGAAACTCTTCGGAAGCACACCGTCTCTGGCCATAGCAAAGTACACCCTCCCCGCATTTGACTGCATTGCTACACTGTCGGAGAAGGCAGAGTTTAGGGCGAAGAGGGCCAGGAGGAGCCCACCGGCTATACCCATGTATCCCGTATATACGATTATGCCGGGAATGTTGGAGTTAGCGAAACTTACCATATTGTCTACGCCCCATCCCACTGTCAAAGCGTAGGCGACTTCTGTCAATACCACACCTACCAATAATACTCCCATTGTAAGTGCCCTTGTTATTAACCTAGAGTGCTTGGACTCTTCACCCAGGGGAGCCGAGCCTCCGTATCCTATGAAGCTAGTGATGCCGAATATCATTCCCAACCCAAGTGCCGCAAATGGACCGCCCTCGAGGCTGAACCGCTTACCGTAGACGGAGGACCAGGCCAATGGATTGAATACAGCCAGTGTATTATCAGGTGCCTTAATTATTATTATTGCAGAGGTTACCGCCAAGAATGCCACCTCAGTTAATGCTGCGTACTTCACGTACTTCATTTGAGGCCTTATTCCAAAGGCACTCAGAGCTATGGGAGCGATGACGAACGCGACGACTAGAGGTACCCAAGTCCAACCAGGGAGGGAGACGTTGAAGAAATACTGAAGGACGCCCGGTATCACAACTCCTCCTACGTAAACTGGTATGGCAGCGGTGCTTGCCACTTGATAGAGCACGTAAACTAGACCACTCACGATAGCTGGGAGAGGGCCGAAGGCAGTTGCTATGTAACCGTAATACCCTCCGGCACTTGCGTGTCTCCTAGACAAATGGTAAAGTGTATTGACCTCCAAGTACATGGTTAGCATTGCTATTAGGAAGGCAGCAGGTGTCAATACGAAGGCTGCCGTGGCTGCCGCCGTCATAAACGCGACTGTATCGCAAGCTGGAGCCATCGCTGCTATCTCCTGAGCCAGTCCCTCCAACGTCCCAACGACTCCCTTCCTAAGTCGTGTGACTTGCTCAGATTCACTCATGGCTTGTACACCTTTCCTGACCTGAGATGCGACTTCATGATTTCAATCCGGATTAGGGTAACCCTAATATTATATAAACTTTTTGGTCGGCACTAAGCCACGAAATTTTCCTCTACCGAACGAGAATGGTTCACAAGGGATGAATAACGCTACCTCAAGGAGAACACCCTAACCCCATGACTTGTAGCTTAATAACGACACTATCTACACACTGGGGGGATAGGGCGTTTAGTTCGTGTCACGGACTAGAGGAGGGCTCGACTGTTGAGAGCTGGTACAACGGCAACTGATCAGGCTACCGTATCTACACTTATGGCTATTGTCTTCCGAGGAGTTTGAAGCGTCAATTGTCCATTCAGAAGGAACCCTGGAATGACTGTGATGGACACAGGAATTCCCTATGTGACAGATTGGGATCCTATAGGGATCCCTCCGTTTAACCTACCTTGATCTCGTGGAGGGGGAGCCACGTTGAAGCCACCCCTCAGTCCAATTGACCGTAAGTGTTGTTACCTTCACTTAAAGTAGATTTTCACTTCAAATTTCGACTCCGTCCTGAAAAGTGACACTCATTTGTAAGGTGAAGGATCTAGGCTGGCGGTATTGCGCAAAAGACACTCACTGAGATGGCTCCTCCCATTGAGTATTGTTGGAGGGTCTGACTCTCGGTCAGGGGGCTACGTTTCAGTCGAGCATTAGGGTGAGGTCCAGGAACACCATACTCAAATGAACTCAATGATCCGAAGAGATAAGCCCGCTACTCCTCCTTTGGTTCCATTTCTCAATCGAGCTAGATGGGCTCCTTGAAAAAGATCTTCCAAAGGAATTACGACTTTCTACAAAGGGCCTCACTCCTCGCCGGCTAGGGTTTTCATCTTCTTGGCTCCCATCTATTTAAATTACCGATATCTTAAACTCGACTATGTGAGGGTTGATAGTAGGCTTCAGTGTGCATTTTGATTGACTTTCCTGAAATTGATTTATGTTCTCGAGAAGCACATGCCCAACTAACGTTCAGCCTTCATTCAAAATATATTTTAACCAAACGTCAACGATCAATATCGTGAGGCCTGAGTGTGAATATTGGGTCGATGTTGTAAAGCACAACGTAAGCTCCTCTTTCCCTTGCATACCGAAGTTCGTGTCCTCCTGTAGCCCCGCATATGTTAAAGCGGTGAAGGTAATGGCTTCACTCTCGACACAGATCCCTGAGGGATGTGTCTCCAAAGTGAGCGAGGAGGCACTGACGTTGGCAAGGTCCATAGAGGAGTGTAAGAGTATAGAGGACTACGCTAATAGACTTTCCAGCGAACCTTTCCTGAGGGAGCTACAAGAGGTACAGGCCAGAGTTGACCTGAAGAACTACAAGAAGTGGAAGAAGGACTACTTGAAGGACATCAAGAAGAGATACAGAGAGCTTACTCCTTCTGAGCTAGAAGCCCTGATAGAAGCTTTGGAGTTTCGTCTAGATGAGATAATGGGAACCAAGGCACGTCAACTACAGAAATGAGTCCCCTCCTCAATCATGCCTCTGCTGCTCTTACAATCTTATCTGGATAATTCTTAACTGGCTGGAACCCACCTAACTTTCATTAATCCCAGCCCATCTGTTACTTCAGAGAGCCACTGCCAAGTCACGATAGGCCTGAATATTTGATAGGAGGTCCCAAGGAAGAACTGAAAACATTCAGGAGGATTACGCTATCAACCCTTCAAGAAGGTATAAATTTAGTAACCCGATATAAATACATTTTTGACTCTCTTATGTGTTACTTTAGTCTGAATTAATCGTCATATATTAGCCTCAAGTTTACGCAATTCAAGTGTCGCAATCCTTTTGAGGACTATCCATGTCAAGAATAGTCATATGGATATGACAGCAGAAGACCCTGAGGACATCTATCGCACTTGTTATGCGTTATCCTCAATGACCAGGATCAATATCATAAAAATACTGTCCTTAAACCCAATGACCGTAACCTCACTGAGTGAGGCCCTTAAACTTACAAAGGGGAACGTGAGCAATCAAGTGGCGTCATTAGAGGAGGCCGGACTGGTGGAGTCTACCTTTGAGCCTGGAATCAAGGGGGTGAAGAAAGTGCTCAAACCTAAGTACGAGAAAATTGTCCTCATATTAACGTGAACCCACCGCAACCTCCACCTCTGGTTCCAGTTTAGCGGAGGCAGCTAAGAAAGCCATATATATTGGTGAGGGGTGGAGAGGTCTACTTTTGTACTCAGGATGCGGTTGCGAACCCACAAAAAACCTGTGCCCTTTAAGTTCCACGAACTCCACCAATCCATTATCACTTACACCTGATACGGTGAGTCCTCCCTCCTCCAGCTTCTTGATGTAGTTGGGATTCACCTCGTATCTATGTCTATGCCTTTCCGTCACTAGCACACTTCCGTATATTTTATGTAGTATGCTACCCTCCTTGATATGTATGGTTTGAGCTCCAAGGCGCATTGTTCCACCCATTCCCTTTACTGGATGATGTCCTTCCAACACGGTCACGACAGGATGGGGAGTTTCCGCATCGACCTCTGTTGTGTGGGCTCCCCTTAATCCCAACACGTTTCTCGCGAACTCCACAACTGCCAGTTGAAACCCATAACATATTCCCAGGAAGGGAACGTCCTTTTCTCTTGCGAACCTTACGGCCTCTATCTTCCCCTCAACTCCCCTTGAACCAAAGCCAGGTAGAACGATTATTCCCTCAGCTTCCTCTAGGACATCTACCTTTCCACCCTCCAATTCCTCCGCCTCTATCCACTTGATCTTTGGCCTTACATCAAGTGCCACTCCAGCATGGTAAAGTGCCTCCCTTATACTTATGTAGCTGTCCTTCAATTTCACATATTTTCCCACGAGGGCGATCTTCACCTCCTTGGAGGATGACCTCATCTTGGACACGAAGCTCTCCAGGGGATTCCTTTCTTCGTTGAGGGGGGAGAGCTGCAACTTTGAAATCACCTTTCTATGCAGTCCTTGCCTCTGGAGAATAGAGGGTACTTCATATGATGTGTCTACGTCGTAACTTGAAAAGACGAACTCTGGCTTCACGTTGGTGAAAAGTGCTATTTTCCTTCTGCTCTCCTCGTCCAATGGAACTTCGGCCCTTGCTATTATTATGTCTGGCTGTATACCTATCCTCCTCAGTTCCTGTACGCTGTGTTGTAGCGGTTTCGTCTTAAGTTCTCCCGTAGCCTTGAGGTATTCAACCAACGCCACATGAACGAATATGACGCCCTCCTCGTCCTCAAGTTTCATCTGCCTCACTGCCTCCAGGAACGGGAGGCCCTCAATATCTCCAACTGTGCCACCTATCTCCACTATGGTGACTTGGGCGTCCCTCATCTGGGAGGCCTTATGTATCATGGACTTTATCTCATCAGTTACGTGAGGTATGATTTGGACGGTCTGCCCAAGGTACTTTCCTTCTCTCTCCTTTCTTATGACCTCAAAGTAGACCTTTCCAGCTGTGATGTTATTGTATTTTGACATATCGATGTCTGCGAATCTTTCATAATGTCCGAGGTCCAGATCTGTCTCAGCTCCATCCTCGGTGACGAACACCTCTCCATGCATGTAGGGATTCATCGTCCCTGCATCAACGTTTATATAGGGATCGACTTTCACAAGGGTTATTCTCAATCCCATCTCCTTGAGAAGGAGACCCAATGATGCTGACACTGTGCCTTTCCCTACGCTGGACAGAACGCCCCCTGTCACCACGATATATTTGCTCTTCACTTACAGGTTCACAGTAACTCTTTTCATTTCTCTCACCATAAAAAGTCTAGCTGAGA
>JAFMDM010000005.1 GCA_017857195.1 Methanobacteriota archaeon | reverse complement strand
ATTAGCACCCTAATCTATTGGGGATCTGATCGCCGTAGAATCCGCGATCTGGGTCGTTGCGTTAGGGACTACCCTGAAGATCTAGGAGAGATCCTACCTCAGCTTAGCTTGAGCTCTCCTATTCAACTCTACATTTTCACAGAGTTTTTGACTCCCTCGTGGAAGTTCACGTGTCGCACTGGACCTCATGTGGAATTCTCGGTAGCTGTTAACTATCTGTCTCAGTGGGAGTCCCAACGAGGATCACGGTGCCTTCGACCGTGAGGATCCAGGAGCATAGACTGCCTCTACTTCAGTCTCATGGAAGTCCAACTGAAGCGAGAGAAGTCCTAACTTAGCTTTAGGGATGTTCCAGAGTTATTTAAATGGTAGCCTTAGAGAATTAGAGGTGAGGCATGAGAAGGAAGGCGGTCTTCTTACCCTAAATGGTTAGGGGCCTCGTCTTTAAACCCCTCTGGAGACGACCGACTCATGGAAAGGAAAAGAAATCATGCAGCGTATTTCCTTCTGTCATTAACGTATATCTTATCCCTGGTTTCTAGGCCATCGATGATTCTCCTGGCTATTCTACCTTTGGTTGGACTACATGGGTACACGGTAGATGCGACCTACAGTAAGATGCTCTCCAGAAAGTTGGGAGTCAAGGAGGTTCTACTCTTGACCATCAGCGTAATACCCTACCTTTTTCTCCTCAACGAGTTTTTCCTGATACCTGGAGTAGTTTTCCTCCTGGCAATAACGTTTTCCTACCTGAAGGTAAACGTAGTACCCCAGCTCCTTGGAACGATGGGACTCACCCTCCTTTACCTGCCCTGGGTCGCCCTGGGAGGGAGGGTAGGAGAGGAAGCCTTACTCCTCTTCTTGCTGTGGAACTCCTACACGTTCACCGAGGCCTTGTACGTGGAGTACAAGTTACCGTTCAGGGGAATCAACCTTTGGTACCTCAGGGCCTCCTGGTTGGTTTCCCTACTGGTTACGATATCTCTCATTCCAGTTGAACCCCTATCGCTCGTTGCCTTGGTGGAACCTACAATAAGGTTCATGTGGCCTGGAGGAAAACTGGAGAAGGCATCTCAGATCAGGGAGTTAGGGAGGAGAGGCAGTAAGAGGACACTCCTGTTCTTCTCAATTTTGCTGGTGTTAGCGTTAATCAAGCTAGCTTTCCCTCATTTCCCCTCGATATCCACACCTCACACCGTTACCATTTGGGGTTTCAATTTATTTCCATAACGTCAGGGAAGAAGAGCGCGTCGTCGCTCTTTGATAGCTTAAGGCCATGGGAGTACAAACCCTTCAGGAGAATGAGAGTTACGGTGGACGAGGAATTCTATTACACTAAACTAATGGTGGGGGGTTCATCAATAACTTTGGTCTAAAGCCCAGGAAGATACTAGAGGTTAGTTGCGGAAACTGTCTGTTCTAGATCCTGTTGAAGGGGACGATGTCCTAGGCTGGGCTATATTCTATTGAGTTATGAGACGAAGAGCTTTCCGTCCAGGAAGTGAAAGGTGACTTTAAGGACAGCGAGGTCCACCTAGTCCAAAATCTCTTTCCGTTTCCCTTCCGCAAATCAGTTATGGATCTGTTCTTCATCTCCCTCTATGTCTATAACGTACCGAGGAAAACAAAAGGTGATCTCATCCCGGATCTGGTTGATCTACTGAGGGTTGGAGGTCACCTTACAGTAATGGATCCCGAGCTGGTGAGAAAAGAGCGGAAGGAATTTCTCAAACTCAGCCTAATAGAGTTATCATATAATGTTCGCCAAGGAACATTTTTCGATAACGGCAAATGATATATGACCGTACACTTTACCTCAAAGATAAGAAGGATTACAGGAAGTCTGCTCAATGGTCTGCATTTGACCGTGGTGACCACGAGGAGAGACAAGGGAGGTCTTTCCTGATGACTGGTCTCCTACTCACGGACAATATTTTACAAAAATAGCTTAGTGACTTATGAACACACCGACCTTCTCGGGGGAAGGCTTTAATTTGAAGGAGGTATATCCAATCTATGTTCGCCATAGCTACTGATCACGTCCTCTCCTCCATGGCTGCCAAAGAAGTGGTGGAGAAGGGAGGTAATGCAGTAGATGCGGCCGTGGCAGCAGCTGCAGCTCTCAGCGTCCTGGACCCATACATGTCTGGGTTGGGAGGCTTCGGTGTGGCCGTCATGAGAGTTGAGGGAAGAAATTATGGGCTCAACTTCATAGGTACGGCTCCCCATAAACTGAAGCTGGAGGACTTAACAGCTGAGAAACCCTGGGAGGACTTCAGGCCGACCTTTGAGGGACCCAACTCATTCCTAGTCCCAGGCTCAGTGGCAGGATGGGGCACAATGCATGATAGGTTCGGAAGATTGAAGTGGGAGGAAGTATTATCCCCAGCCTTAAGGTTGGCAAAGGGACATGAGGTCACGGAGAGGATATGGGAGTTTTACAGCGGTATCAGGGATTCGTCTAAGTTCGAATCTACCGCCAGAACGTTTTATCCAGGAGGCAGGTTCCCCTCTCCTGGTGAGGTCTTAAGGCAACCCGAGCTCGAGGCGACACTTAGAACCCTGGCCCAGGAGGGGTGGAGGTCAATGTACTCAGGCACCTTGGGCCAAAGGATAGCAGAACACGTCCAGAACCTGAGTGGGTCCCTAAGCCAGGAGGACCTAAAGAGGTTCTCTCCAACCTGGGTGGACCTCTGTTCCACCAATTATGATGAATACGTGGTGTATTCCCTTCCTGCCGGGACCGCGGGTCCCACTGTATTGGAGTGGCTGAACATAATGGATCAACTGAATCCACCCTCCCATTGGACTTCGGGACAGTTCGCCCATCTTTTCCTGGAGGCGGGTAAGTTGGCCCTAAGGGATGATGATGCCTATAACACGGGCAAGGACTATTATCGCGTTCCCATTGAAATGCTGCTGGACAAGAGGCACGCCATGGAGTTGGCTAAAATGATTGGAAATGAGGCCAAGTTCTATTCCCTGATCAGGGGTCCAGTCTACGGTCTCCACACCACTAGCCTGTCCACCATGGTGGGAGAGGACTTGGTGTCAATGACCCTCACGCAGATGTATGGCTTCGATAGGAACGGACTACTGGGAGACCTTGGATTCAGCATGAACGATGGAATGTGTTACTTCAGCCTAGACCCCTCGGATAAGGAGAGGTTCGAACCAGGCCAGAGACCGAGGTATCCCCTTGCACCCGTCATTGCTGAGGGAAAGGGGATGGTGACTTTGGGTGCAGCCGGTGGCTGGACTATCCCTCAGACAGTTACGCTCACCCTGCTGAAGGTATTAAGGTACAAGGAGGACGTGGATAGGGCGGTGAACTCTCCCAGACTTGTTATGAGGTATAGGACAAACTCTATCCCATACCCCCCTGGCACCGTGGTGGAGGTTGAGGAGGAACTTCTTCGCTCCATTGGTGATTCCCTCAGGTCCAGGGGGCATACAGTTATACCGGCTAAGAGACTGGGAGCAGTTAACGGAGTACAACAGAGCAACGGTAAGCTAAGCGCCGGAGCCGAGGGAAGAAGAGGGGGAGAGGGCTTTGTGGGACAGGCTTTTTAACCAGCTTTAGTATGGGCCATATGGCTGTACTCCTATTCGGCTTTGAGGGTTTCCTAGAATACAAGGATAACCCTGCGAAGGTCGTAGTTGAGGCCCTGAACCATCAGAGAGTGGGTGGACATGAGGTTCTGAGCGTCGTCCTTCCCGTTGAATATGGGAAGGCACCTCAGATTGTATCCAGAGAGATAAGTTCCGTTAAGCCGGTGTTAGCCCTAGGTGTTGGACTGGCACCAGGTAGGGCCAAATTGACCCCTGAGAAGATTGCCATAAACTACAAATACTCCAAGGAACCTGACAACGCAGGTGTCACCGCCAGGGGAGATAGGTTGGACGATGGACCAGACGGTATGTTCACAAACATTCCCGTGGAGGAAATAGTGGATCACCTGAACTCCATGGGAATTCCAGCCGAATTGAGCCTCTCAGCCGGAAGTTACCTCTGTAACGCAGTAATGTACACCATAATCAGGGAGCAGAGGAAGCATGGAGGGCTAGGTGGCTTCGTTCACGTCCCCTGTCACGAGAAATGTGCTTCATCCATACCTAGACCCATACCTTCAATGAGCCTGGACACCATGGTGAGGGGAGTGAGGACGGTCGTGGAATACTCCTTGACCAAACTGTCCCCAACCCTCATGGAAAGGAGTGGACGTTGAACTGAGCTCATAAAAGTTCATGGGGTGTAGCCAGAGGGTCAAGCATTCCATCTTTCTCAGTGCGGGAAACTTAGTACAGGAAACATCTCACCCTCCTATCCCCAAGGTCCCTCATGGGAGGCTCTTCCCTGCACTTCTCCATCCTCATGGGACATCTGGAGAAGAAGGGACAGCCTCTTTCCTCCCTTGTCTCCTCCTGCCTAACCATGAGTTTGACTTCCCCCTCCAATTTGGGAACTGCGGCTATAAGCGCCTGGGTGTAGGGATGAAGCGGGTTGGTTAGCACCTCCCTTGTTGGACCCTCCTCAACTATCATTCCCTTATACATTACCACCACCCTATGGGATAGTATTGGAGCCACGCTGAAGTCGTGAGTTATTGTGACCAGGTTTACCCCATACTTGGAGGAGAGGTCCAGGAAGAGCTTCAGGACCTCCGCCTTCAAGGAGGCGTCGATCATTGTAGTAGGCTCGTCTGCCAGTAATACCTTAGGTCCATATATTAGTGCCCTAGCTATGGCCACCCGTTGCCTCTGTCCACCCGATAACTGTTGGGGGAGTTTAGATACGTAAAGTTCGGGCGGAGTGAGTCTGACGTCCCTCAGCACCGAGTATACTGCCTCCCTCAACTTCTCCCCCTTAACTCCCCTCACGCTGAGCGGAAAACCAACTATATCAAACACGGTCTTGACAGGGTTAAGCGTCTCGTAGGGGTCTTGAAAGACAATGGAGAACTTCCTCCTTGTCTCAACGTCCATCTTAGTCTTGGGATCGGCCACCTTCCTACCCATGAAGTATATCTCACCTTGATCCGGCTGTTCTAGTCCCACCATTATTCTGGCCAATGTGGTCTTCCCTGAGCCAGATTCTCCGACCACGGCCAACCTTTCCCCTTCATCCAATCCTATGGATACATCATTAAGGGCGTTAACAGTGACGTTTCCCCTCCTGAACCTCTTGGTGATAGATCTCACCTCAAGGGCCAACATCTCATCCTTCACCTCTCACTAGACATCTTACCTCCCTATTCCCTAAGGATCTCCTTTTGGGCAAACCTTCAGCACACCTTGATTCTGCGAAACGACATCTTGATAGAAACGGACAACCCCTTCCCTGATCCTCCCTTAACTGTTCAAGGGTCAATCTCCCTTCCTCAAGACCCTTAAGTACCTCCATGAGTCTTTGAGTATATGGGTGGGTGGGGGAGAGTAGAACGTCTCTCATGGGCCCGCTCTCCATATCCGTCCCCCCATACATTACCATTATCCTATTGCACAGGGAAGCCACTAGGCTTATATCGTGGGTGATGAATAGCAGAGTGAGCCCCCTCTCAGATACTATCCTCTTGATGAGCAATAGTATTTCAGCCTGGGTTACCACATCGAGAGCAGTGGTGGGTTCATCTGCCAAGAGCACATCTGGTTCCAGCAGGAGGGAAGCCGCTATCACTGCCCTCTGTTTCATTCCCCCTGAAAGTTCGTGAGGATACATGTTCATGATGGATTGACTGAGGTTGACAGTGAGCAGGGCCTTGGCTACCCTATCCAGAGCCTCCTCCTTCTTGGCGCCTCTATTATGATAGAGGTAAAGTTCAACCAATTGAGAACCTACCTTCTTAACTGGGTCAAGGGCGTTCTGTGAAGCTTGAAACACCATGGCTACCTTCTTCCACCTAATCTTCCTTCTCTCACTCTCTGGCATTGTGACCAGGTCCTGCCCTTCAAGGAGTATTTGCCCTGATCTAACAATTGCCTGTGAGGGTAGGAGCCCCATGATGGCCACGGCCAATGTGGTCTTCCCTGAGCCAGATTCTCCGACCACGGCCATCGAATCTCCCTTCTCCACGGTGAACGATAGGTCTCTCACTGCTTCGATTTCCCTTCCGTTCGCCCTGTAAACCACGTTTAGATCTCTTACGTCCAAGATTGTCATTATCTCACCTCCACACCCAACAATTCCTCAAGCCTGAGGAAGAGTAGGGAGAAGCCGAAGGCCACCGCCAATATCCCCAGTCCAGGAGGCACGACCCACCACCACTCTCCGCTAGCTATAGCCCCAGATTGCTCCGCGTAATATAACATGTTTCCCCACCCTGGTGCTGTGGGTACCCCCAGTCCCAGAAACGAGATGGCTGTCTGAAAGAGTATGGCGAATATTATGACCAGGATGCTGTTGGAAATTATGAGGTTGGTGACGTTCGGCAGGATCTCCCCAAACATGATCCTCGCGTCAGAAGCCCCCAGGGCCTTGGCCCCCTGAACGAATCCCCTCTCCTTAAGACTTAACACTTGAGACGCCACTACCCTCGCGGGGAAGGGCCAGGAGATAAGGGTGAGCACCAAAACCTGGTTTATGAGGCTGGGCCCAAGGTAAACGCCTATGAGAATGATCAGAGGCAAAGTTGGAATTATGAGGAACACGTCAGTGATCAATGTTAGCAACCTCCCAAGTCTCTGAGAGTAATATCCAGCAGGTATGGCGATCAACACCACCAGGAGGGAGGTGAATATTCCAGTGAGAACCCCAACCTCCACTGGAACCAATCCTCCTGCCAGAAATTGGCTGAAGACGTCCTGCCCCAGACTGGTCGTTCCCATTGGATGTAGGTGAGATGGCGGCTCATTTGGCACCCCCACACCCACTGCCAGGGGAGGATACTTGGTGATGAGGGGCCTCAAAAATGGAAGTATGGTGAAACAAAGTATCACTCCCAATCCAACGGCTCCCTTGGGATCTCTAACCAACCTTCCCAAGAGATCCGTATAGCCACGACTGGACTGCATGGGGTCACCTCCTAACTCTAGGGTCAAGTAACCCGTAGAGGAGGTCCACAACCAATAGGGCCACCAGTGTGGTCAGCGTTAACACGAAGAAGGATCCCTGCAGGGTGGGATAGTCCCTCGCCAACACGGCCTGATAGACCAACAGGCCCATCCCAGGATAGGAGAAGACCGTCTCCACCAATACAGCACCGCTCACTATGTAGCCCATCTGAATACCGATGTTGGTGAGCATGGGAAGGGAAGCATTCTTCAACACGTGCCCATACACTATCTTCCCATCGTCGTAACCGAAGGCCTTAAGGGTGGTCACATAGTCCTCCCTTATTGTGTTTAAGGTGGAGGCCCTCATGATAAGTAAGTTCCCTCCAACCAAATAGGCCATGAGTGTTATGATAGGTAGAACTGAATGATAGAGAAGACTTTGGATGAATAGAAGGACTCCTCCCCCTGAGGTGAGGAGAGAGGTCGAGAAGTAACCGCTTGTGGGAAAGACCTTCAATGTCACCCCGAAGAGTATAAGGAGCACTAGCCCCAGCCAGAAGGTGGGTAGGGATCGAAGAGCCATGGAGGAATACACGGCCGCTGAGTCCACCTTCCCTCTCTTCCACGCCGCTAAGAGTCCAAGGACCATTCCTATGAGGGCTGCCAGAACAGTGGCGGTTCCCGTGAGAAAGAGGGTCCAGGGAAGCCTCTGTACTATCAGTGTAGAAACTGGAGTAGGGTAGTAGAGAAAGGAAAGACCGAAGTTCCCTGTAAATACGCCCTTTAGGTAGAGGAGAAACTGAACGTAAAGCGGCTTGGTGAGACCGAACTGTTCAAGTATTTGATGCTGAGCCGCAGGTGACATGAGGGGATTGACGAACCTAGACACAGGGTTCCCCGGCATCAGCCTGGGAATGAGGAAGTTGAGGACCAAAAGGATAAGGAAAGAATAAAAGAAAAACGTTAACCTTTGAACCAAGTAGCCGCGCCAGGCCAACTGTTCTCATCCCGTGGGGGTAATACTAAGGAAGTTGGTATAGTACCAGAGGCCATACCTTGGAACGCCCTGCCAGTTTGTATATCCCTGTACTGCCCATATGTCCTGTCCGTAGGCCAACATTATCCAAGGAACCTGCTGAGATACCGCAGCCTGTATTTGATAAACATAGCCCTTCTCCGTTCCCAAGGAAGGAGAGTATATTGCGCTCTGTATCAGGGAATCCACAGTTGAGTTCTTGAATACGGCGAAGTTTAGTCCATTGGGACCACTCTCATTTGAATCGAAGGACGGTTCAAGGAAGAGCATGGGATCGAAGTATAGCCTCCAGCTACCCAGGGTCATCTGATAGTTATGGGTCCCTATTACTATGTTCTCCCAAGTGGTGGGATCAACGGCCTGGACATGTACTGTTATGCCTATCTGTCCCAATTCCTGCTGCATTATTGTGGCTATCTCTATCCAAGGGGCCTGATTGGGTATGAGGAGGGTGAACGTCAATTGCTGTCCCTGTGAGTTGACCCATTGACCGCTTGAGTTGGAGAACCCAGCCTCCTTTAACAATTGAACCGCCAAGGATGGATTGTATGTGTAGTTCTTGACTTGAGGATCATACCAATAGGATAGGGCAGGCGATATGACGGAGTTGGCCACTGAGCCCTGCTTTAGGAAAGCCAGGTCCAGGATGGCGGTCTTGTTTATGGCATATGCAATTGCCTGTCTCACAAGGGTGTTGTTGAAGGGGAATGTTTGAGTATTCATGCTGATATAATATATCATGGTACTTGGCGTGTCCACAATGTGTATTGAGGGGTAAGAGGATAGCTGGGTGAGACTAGTCCCCTCAGGTAACTCAAGCATGTTGACGCTACCTGACTCTAACGCAGCCAGAGCTGAGTCCACTGAGCTGAAGATCTTTATGACCAGATACTTGAAATGTGGTTCGCCAAGGAAATAGTGTGGGTTGGCCTTGAGTATTATGTCTACTCCTGGTGTTCTGGAGACGAATTGGAAAGGTCCGTCTCCTATTAGGTTAGACTGATTGAAGGGGTTAGTTATGTTCTGCCATATGTGTTGGGGTATTATCATACCAAGGTCGGCCAAGTCCAATAGGAAACCGGCGTCAGGGTGGACCAAATTTACCTGCACAGTGTAGTTGTTTATGGCAGTGGCGTTCTGAATCAATGCTGACAAGGCCGCGTAATAGGGGAAGTGATACTTCTTCCAATAATTGAACGTGAAAACAACGTCCTGTGCGGTGAGGGGCTTTCCGTCCTGCCAGGTTATGTTATGATATAGGTTGAAAGTGTAGGTCATTCCATTATTGGATACCGTCCAACTTTGAGCGAGGCCTGGGGCGGGGAGGCCTGAGGCATTAACCTCAACTAACGTGTTGAAGATCAGTTGGAGTACGTCCAAGTCTGATATGGTGAACCAGTTCACTGGGCTCAAGGACGTCACGTCCTCAAAGAAGCCTGTGGTCAGGGTGGCGTTGGAGGGTGAAGATCCGCCCGTTCCAGCACCTGTACCAGTGGAGTTGGAGGGTGGAGACGCGGTGGGCTTCCCTGTGTTGGTCATCAAAACGACCGCTGCTACAGCGGCCACGACCACAATCACCACGACGATCACAATGAGAGCAGTTCTCCCTATTCCTCTCTTCTTACCCATCGCAATTAAGGCTACTTATGGCTACTAATAAGTTTTGTCAGACCTGAATTGAAAACTGTACAATATGAATTGATATAGATATCTATTTTGCAGTATATAGTGATAAGACAAGGGATTAGACCAAACAAAATTGACTTGAATGTAAGTGAGCTACATTGTTTAGTTAGCATCCCTATCGGAACAAAATCAATTCCACAGGATCCCTGGAATGATGGTCACTATCCCATAAATTCCCACCTTATGAATGGCCTCCAGGAGGAGCTTTCCTGAAACTCTCACCCTCGATACTTATAAGTGGAACCGCGAGGTTCTCATGTGATAGTCGCTGTAGACGTTGGAGGAACGTTCACGGACCTGGTGGCAATAGATGATCGTGGCGGCTTGATGGTTTACAAGGGACCCACCACACCCAAGAATCCAGAACAGGGTGTGATGAATGGTTTGAGGAGGTTCGGAGATGCTGAGGCCATACTTCACGCCACCACAATAGCCACCAACGCCCTCCTAGGACAGATGGGACTTGAATTACCCAAGGTAGCACTGATCACTACAAAGGGGTTCAAGGACGTCATAGAGATAGGAAGACAAAACAGGCCGGACCTATACGACCTGAGGTTCAGGAAACCCAAGCCTCTCATTCCCAGGGAAATGAGGTTGGAGGTGGCGGAGAGGACGGACTTCACCGGGAAGGTTCTCACGCCCGTGGATCCCAGGGAGGTGGAGGAGGTGGCCAAGAAGGCCATGGAAATGGGCGCTAAGTCCATGGCCATATGCTTCCTTCATTCCTACATAAACCAGAGAAACGAGAGCGTGGCCTACGACGTTGCCAGGAAATATTTCTCCTACGTTTCCGTCTCCCATCAGGTCTCCCCAGAACCCAGGGAGTATGAGAGGACTTCCACAACTGTAGTGAACGCCGTTCTTCAACCTATTGTAAGCAGGTACTTGGAGGGATTGGAGGGGGCCCTGAGGGAAGTTGGATCCCCTAAGTTCTTCATCATGGCCAGTTCAGGAGGTTTGGTGGACTCCGCTGAGGCAAAGGAGAGACCTGTACAACTAATAGAGTCCGGCCCAGCCGCAGGAGTTGTGGGCGTATCTGCCCTGGCTAAAATAATGGGGGAAAGGAACGCCCTGAGCTTCGACATGGGAGGTACCACAGCTAAGGCAGGAACTGTGGTGGACTTCAACGTGGAGACAACGCAGGAACACGAGGTGGGAGGAAGAGTACATCAGGGAAGGGTGGTGAAGGGATCTGGATATCCAGTTAGGTTTCCGTTCGTGGACTTGGCTGAGGTCTCCGCCGGAGGGGGGACAATAGTGTGGAGAGACGAGGGAGGTGCCCTCAGGGTTGGACCCCTTAGCGTAGGGGCTGACCCAGGACCTGCCTGTTACGGGAAGGGAGGTACGTCACCTACCTTGACCGACGGTTCGTTGACAATGGGATGGATACCATCGGAGATCTCGGAGGGAATGAGGTTGGACCTGGACCTCTCCAGAAAGGCATTGCAGACACTCGGTGACCCGGTAGAGGTCGCCCACATGGCATCCGACCTGGCGTCCCTGGAGATGTCAAGGGCCGTAAGGCTAGTCACTGTGGAAAGGGGGCTTGATCCAAAGGAGTTCACCCTGTTCGCCTTCGGAGGCGCAGGACCACAGTACGCATTGAGGTTGGCTGAGGAAATGGAGGTCAGGAAGGTGGTGGTACCACCCCATCCTGGACTCTTCAGCGCCCTTGGGCTGGCCTTCGCTAACAGGAAGTTCGAGGCCTCGTCCTCCTATCCCGAGGACTTGGAGGCAACTTACAGGAGGCTGGAGGAGAGGCTCATGGAGAGGTTCCCAGGGGCCTCGTTCCTTAGGTACGCGGACGTGAGATATGAGGGACAGGGCTGGGAACTTACAATTCCCGTAGATGACACCTCCAAGGTGAGGGAGAGTTTCGAGGAGAGGCACATGAGAACCTACGGGTTCACCATGCCAAGGGCCGTAGAAGTTGTAACTGCCAGGGTGTTCGCTGTATACCCAGGGTACAACGTTAACCTAAGGGCCCCCGAAGGGGGGGAAGTTAACGTGAAGGAGAGAGAGGTGTTCCTTGACGATGGTTGGAGTAAGGTACCAATTTACAGGAGGGAGGAGCTGAGAGAAGGGTTCACCTTAAAGGGGCCAGCGATCATACAGGAGTACTCCTCAACCACCCTGGTCAGAAAGGGATGGAACTGTAAGGTACATGGAACTGGTTCGCTGGTGATGGAGAAATGAACTGGGAGGTAGTACACAGGGCCACGGTTTTCATATCCGAGGAAATGGGGGTGGCGCTCAAGAGAAGCGCCCTCTCTCCCAACATAAGGGAGAGGATGGACCACAGTTGTGCCATAGTGGACGCTCAAGGTAGGATAGTGGCACAGGCGGAACACATACCAGTGCACTTGGGCTCATTTAAGGTCGGAGTCTCAAACCTGTTGAACCATATTGAAAGGGAAGGAATTGAGCTGCAGGAGGGAGACACCGTCCTGTTCAACGATCCTTACATTTCTGGAACCCACCTAAACGACGTGGGAGTCATCACTCCCATATTTGCACCTTCCCTAATTGGTTACGCAGTAAATAAGGCCCATCAGGTGGACGTGGGAGGTCCCGTGCCTGGAAGCATAAACCCAAACGCGTCCACCCTCTACGAGGAGGGGTTCGTAATTCCACCTGTTAAGTTGATGAGGCGAGGCGAGCCCGTTAAAGAAGTGTTCAAAATGGTGGAGGAGAACTTCAAGGTGCCATACGTGTCGTTGGGAGACCTGAGGGCTCAACTTGCCGCCAACAGGTTAGGTGTAATGAGGGTGAAACAATTAGTGGAGAAGTACGGAGCACAGAGGCTGCAAGAAGGATGGGACAGCTCCATAGACTACGCAAAGGAAATGGTAAGGAGAAGGACCTCCTCCTGGCCCACGGGTAGTTTCCAGGCCGAGGACTATCTTGAGTGGAGGGACGGATTGGTGAAGGTTAAGGTGACCCTTACCTTGGGCCAGACCATAGTGGCCGACTTCGAGGGTACAGATCCACAGATCGACGGACCGCTGAACGCAGTTCCAGGAGTTACGTACTCCGCCGTATCCTTTGCGGTTAGGTGCGCTGTGGGTGAAGTGCCAACTAACCACGGGTTCTACAGTTCAGTTGAGGTTAAGGCGTCGGAAGGTTCCCTGGTCAATCCAAGGAAGCCTGCAGCAGTGGGAGGAGGTAACGTGGAGACCTCACAGAGGGTGGCTGACGTGACGTTCCTGGCCCTATCAAAGGCACTTCCATGGATACCTGCCGCGGCCCACGGGACAATGATGAACGTCATGATGGGAGGGACGTGGAACGGTAGGTATTGGTCCTACTACGAAACGTTAGGCGGTGGGAGCGGTGCCAGGCCCGATGGAGACGGGGAGAGCGCAGTTCACATAAACATGAGTAACACACTGAACACACCAATAGAGGTGGCGGAAAGACAGTTCCCTCTGTTCTTCACAAGGTACCAAGTGAGGGTGGGAAGCGGTGGTTCTGGTAAGTTCAGGGGTGGAGATGGAATAGTTAGGGCCTTCAAGCTCACTGCCCCCGCCACGGTCTCCCTCTTGGCCGATAGGTTCAAGTTGGGTCCCTGGGGACTTGCAGGTGGTTCTCCAGGGAAACCTGGAAGGGCCACAGTGAACGGAAGGGAAATGCCAAGCAAATTTACGGTGAAGGTCAACCCTGAGGAGGAAGTGGTGTTGGAGACCCCTGGCGGAGGAGGTTACGGTATTCCCATTGACGCCAAGACGTTGACCAGCACGCCAGATAGGGACGGGAAATGAGGGTGAAAGTGATCCAGGGGGACATCACTGAGGTTGAGGCGGACGTCATTGTGAACGCTGCAAACTCCTATCTTCAGCACGGTGGTGGGGTTGCCCTGGCCATTTCAAGAAAGGGAGGACCCACAATACAGAGGGAGAGCGACGAGTACGTGAGGAAACACGGACCGATACCCACTGGAGGGGTGGCGGTGACCTCAGCGGGGAAGTTGAGGGCAAGATATGTGATCCACGCTGTAGGTCCCAAGTTCGGCATGGAGGGCGACGAAAAACTGGAGGAGGCGGTGAGGAACTCTATACTGAAGGCGGTGGAGCTGGGCGCAAGGAGTGTCGCTCTACCTGCCATCTCCACGGGAATATACGGTTACCCATACTCCAGGTGTGCCCAAATCACGGCCAAGGTGTTGAGGGAGCTCTGGCACCTTGATTTGGAGGTGATACTTTGCCTCTATTCACAGGAAGCATTCACAACGTTTAGGGAGGTTTTGGAGAGGGAGTTGAACCGTATGTCTTATTAGATGTTACCCAATAACTCTGGGTCCATGAACAAGGACGTAGGGAGGAGCGCTGAGCGTGAGTTGGTGAAGATATTGAGGGAGACAGGGTTCAAAGCAGTGAGGATTCCCACCTCCAACTCCTCACCTAATCCTCTTCCTGATGTATTTGCTGTTAGGGGGGAGTTGTTACTGGCGTTCGAGGTTAAGAGTACCTGGGAGAACAAGGTGAAGGTGAGATCGATGCAGGTGGAGAAGCTCCTTGACTTTCTCTCCATGTTTCCCATGAGGGGTGAGGCAGTGGTGGCGGTGAAGTTCAAGACCCTCCATCAGTGGAGGTTCGTCAAAGTCCACTCAAGGTGTGACCTCATTGTAAACGTCGAGGACTCCAGGCCCCTTCACGAGCTCCTAGTAGAGCAACAAAATTCAATCACGGGGATCGATGCGTCCCTCCTATTGACCTCCAAAGCTTTAACAGAACATCCTTCTCTCCAACCCTCTGAAGGAGGGCTGAGGTTACACCAAGAAGCATGAAGATCCCAGAGGAACCCCCCATTGATGCCACCCTCAATGAGTGGTGAAGCAGGTCTCCCCTACCCTTGGCACACTCTCTGACTCGAGCTACCTCCACAAGGTAATCCCTGTCGGCGAGGACCTCGGAGAGTATTGCCCTACTGAGATAGGTGGTGTTACTTAGGTCGAGTCTGGCTTGAAGGGATCTCCCCCACCCTGTTATGTACCCTGCCAGGAAGTCGTCGAAGGAAGGCGTACTTCCCGCCCCCGCCCCAACGTAACGCTGGGCCCCCTCTATGACCGCCTCGGGGTCCGGCCATCCCTCCTCCAACAACTTTAACGCCAACCTGGACACATGTAAATCCAGATCCCCACGCAAGAGGGAGCCCAACACTGAGGCGAGCTTCACCAACTCCGGCCACCCTTTAATTTCGCCAGGGCTCTCCCCAGGCCTCCCAATGGATAGAGGCTGAGCGTGGGCGGTGAGGATCATGAAGTTACCTTCAAAGGAAACCTCAACTGGACCCTGGGAGCTCAGAGATACGGAGAAGGGGGTGAGCAGAGGTTCCTGGGCCACCGGCACTAAGTGACCGTGGAAAACGGCGTAGACGTTATCCTTTGTCCTCTCGGCCACCTCCATGGCCAAGGAGCCGCGCCTCATTAGCTCCCATAGGAGGTCCTCCCCCAGGGACGAGGCCTTATATGCCATATTCCTGGGCATAATGTCTCAGAGCCCTCTTGAACATTTCAATGGACATGGACACCACTCCCGCTCCTATCTGTCCCACTCCCGGCTGTTTGTGGGCTATGCCCGTATTTATGGTGGGCTCTATCCCAGTCTTCACCACCTTCCTGAGGTCCAGCCCAGTTGGGGTCCCCTGGAATGAAAGATAGGGGATCTTGAAGTATCTATGCTTGGCAAGGGTGATCTGATACATCCTCTCAGTGTTCTCCACAGCGAATTGTACGCTCCCCCCAACCCAGGAAACTATTGATGGTGCTGCGGCCATGGCAAACCCACCGAAGCCGGAGGTCTCGGTGATCGCGCTATCCCCAATGTCAGGGTTGGCGTCTTCGGGCCTGAAGCCTGGAAACAGGACACCCTGGGGTATTTTGGCCTGAGCCGTGAACCAGGTCTTCCCAAGGCCGCTCACCCATATTCCTGCCTCCGTACCGTTCCTGCTCATCACCGTAATCACTGTACTGTACTTAATGTTGTGAGCGGCCAGGGTCATCACCTTTCCAGCGGCCATGGCGAAGTTAAGGAACGTGAAGTTATTACCCTTAACGAAGTCAACCACCCTTAGGGTAACTTCCTTTGGCAAATCCGACATAATCATGTACCTAACCAACTCGTTGAGGAAGAGTGACGTACCAGCCACATGTCTGTTATGACCCTCGTCTCCCATGTTCAGGGCCTGGGTCAAGATCAACTTGACGTCCATCCCTCCTCTTTCCTTCACCGCCTGGTCCACTGCGGCCTTAAATGCTGAGGAAAGTTCCGAGCCCATCCACTTCAATCGCTTGAGCACAGTCTCGTCATATGCCCCATACCTCAACACCTTTCCAATACCCTCGTTAAGGTTGGAGTAGGCCTCGTTACCATACTTCGGATCCCTGATCACCACTAACGGCATTGAGGGTGAGACCGCACCAGCCATGGGTGCGACCACTCCCACCTCGTGGGTGGGGAGGAGCCTTATTTCGCCCTTGGCTAACTTCCTCTCAGCCGATTGAGGATCGTCTGCCCAACCCTCCAGCAGGGTTGCCCCAATTAGTGCCCCCCTGAGCGGACCTGAGGCGCTCTCCCATTCCACCGGAGGACCGGCGTGAAGTATGGTGGGCTGAGAGAACACCGCAAGCTTCCTGCCTGCCTCGACCACGTCCACCCATAGGGCTGAGGCCTCCATCATCCTCTCAACTGCCATTTGATTGGCCTTCTCTATTTCCTCCCTGAGCGACATCAGAGCACCTCCTTCAATATGTCCTGAAGGTCGTCCTCAAGTTCCACTGGAGGACGCCAATTCACCTGAATGGACCTCACCCCTTGTCTCCTCAACTGATCGTGGAAGTGGGAACTGCCCACATTTATGACCTTTAGTTCCCCTCTTAAGGCATACATTCCACTCATTGAACCACCTCCACCAACTGCTGATGAAGCAGCCTCAACCTCTCCCAGTCTCCTGTAATTGCTCCAGCGGCAACCAAAAAGGTGAGGGCGTTGGAGGGCATAACGGTCACCCCCAAGGAACGGAGTTTATCCTCCTGTTCCCGCAGTCCCTGTGGATCCCCTGAGGTACCGCAAAGGTGTGCGAGAACGAAAACCTTCCCACCCCTCTTCTCATTGGTATAGAGAAGCTGGTTTATGGCCTCTGCGTGGGCACCAACTGGATCGGAGTGGGCACCAAAGCCCAGTACGAAGTCCATTAACACTAAACTCACCTCCTCTTCAGCCAGATCCCTCAACATGTTAATCCTTATCGTTGGATCTATCATGGGGTGAGGCCTCCCCCTTGTGTATTCTTCCTCACCTAGGTCGATGACGGCGTTCGCGGAGCTGAGATCCTGACCCACCCTTAACCCAGCGGAGGAGAGGATCAGGGTCCCCTCGTTGGCGAAAGTACCTCCGGTGAGAAGGGCTACAACCCTCCCGTTTACGCGAATGGACGACGCGATCTCCTTCACTGCCTCGAAGGTAAGATGGTAACTCTTGAGGAAGTTGGATAGGACGTCTCTGCCGAGTAATCTGGCCGTGGAGGCTGCAGCTTGATGAATTGTCCTGGAGTAGATCACGTTTCCCCTTCTCTCCCCTTTTCCCTGGAGTCCCAGGAGAGTGACTACAGTGGGCTTCCTTAATCCATCTGCATAGCGCATCACCTTCTCCGCAGTTGAGGGATCGGGCACCTTGCTAACTACATTAATAATGGTGGTGTCCGGGTCCTCGTCCAGGAACTTGAGGGACTGAAGCATCATTATCCCCCCCACCTGATCCTTCACGTCATTCCCTCCTACTCCAAGTCCATAGGAGATGCCCGTTCCGCTCTCAGATAGCATGGAGCTGAGCTCCTGCAGACCCGTCCCTGAAGCGGAGGAAATCCCCACCGGACCAGGGTTTACTTTATTAGCAAATCCAGTTCCGACACCCCTCACAAGGACCGTACCAGCTCCTGGACCTAGAACGAAACATCCCTTTTGAGAGGCCGTCCTCTTTAGGAGCACTTCGTCCTCCAACGGAACATTGTCGCTGAAGATGTGGATGTTGATTCCTTTTTCCACCAAAGGTAAGGCCACCTCTTTCACGTACTTTCCAGGTATAGATATCACCACGAGGCTAGGATCCGGGAGGGCCGAGAGTGCCTGCTCCAGGGTTGAGTATTGGGATTCCTCCTTTACTCCCTCCAGTAGGGATTGGGCAGCGGAAATGGCCCTCTCCACTGCCTCCTGATTGACTCCCCCAACCACAACCACTAAGTCATTGGATTGAACTGTGGCCAATTCCTCTCCCCATAGCCCAAGGGTTTTAATTAGTTGCAGATTGGTGTCAGTTCCCATTCCCACCAGGGCCTCCCTCACCCCTGGAAGTCTCCTGACCTCCTCGGTAACCTTCAGCAGGAACACCGAGTCCCGGAAGGTGTTCTTAGAGATAATTGCCTTCCTGAACTCAGGCCTGGTCAGTCTGATCTCATTGTTTACCATTTGTAGTTGTCGAATGAGCCATATATAAATACTATCCTTTCCTGGTCTGTTCCACCTTCTTTGACTCTCTGAACTTAAGAGCCGCCTTCTCAGTCATTAAAAATGTTTCCTCAATTTCTGACTACCCAGACACAGTAGGGATCGTCATTAACCCTTTGATGTGCTAAGTAACCTCCCCATTTAGCTCCACGATCTCACCGACCGTGGGTAACCTGCCCGCCCCTCACCCTCGAGGGTAAGGAAGTGAACGTTCAAGAAGTCTTAGGGAAGCCAAGAGCCAGACCATAATGTTTATGAAGTCTAACTTAGTCCCTAGAAGGTGTCTATCTCCTGGGATATTCTGCCCCAGAAGATAATAATTTAAACTGGCTTTCCTCAAAAATATAAATGGCTGAAGAAAGAGAAATAGAGAGAGTTGAAGCCACTCAATTTTACAAGGATAAAGGATATCTAGAATTAAAAAGAAAGTTCCCTGAGGAGAAGTACCTCTGGAACGAGGACTTTCATCCTACCCCAGTGAGGCTCAGGAATTGGGGGTCCTGGACGTTTTTCGCCATATGGTTCGGAATGGCAATGGAAGTGGAGTCCTGGGCTTTGGTCTCAATAGGCTATTCCTTTGGATTGAACTGGTTCTGGAGCTTGATCTCTGTGGCCGCGGGTAACCTCATAGTTCTCATACCCATGATAATACAGAGTCATGGTGGAGCCAGATATGGAATTCCTGAAACTCCATTAACGAGAAGTAGATGGGGAATATATGGGAACTGGGTGCCCTCCCTTCTTAGGGGAATAATCGGGGCTGGGTGGTGGGGCATTGACACGTGGATAATATCCGAGGCGATAGGAGCCATGTATTTGATACTCACTCACAACACTGCAACTCTCCTGAACCTAGTCTCCCAAAACCCTGCCGATTTACCTTTCCTTATAGCCACAATAAATCCAGATCTATTCTGGGGGGTCTTCTTGGCAACCATAGCTGCCCGGTTGGCCCTCCTCTACGTCTCTCCTCCCAGAACGGGTCAGAGGGTGTTGAAGATCGTTAGCTGGACCGTTCCATTCGTCAGTTTCGCCGGTTTCTTCATACTATTCTTCAATGTTATGTCGTTGGCCAACTGGCACTGGCAGCCCATACTCAACATACCCACAACGGTCTCAGGTTCTGCCTTCTGGTACGCATTGATCGGCTTAATCAACGCCAACGTGGCCTTCTGGGCAACCATGGCGTTATCGATGCCAGATTACACCAGGTTCGCCAAATCACAGTTCGCTCAGACCACCGGACAGATTCCATTACCTCTCCTTATGACAGCCATAGGTGCCTTCGGTCTGGTAACTACCGGCGCGTCCTACGTGGTCTTTAAGACCCCCATTTGGGACCCCATAGTGCTCACGGCAATATCCGTAACTAATCCAGCCATGGCAATTACAGCGCTCTTCCTACTGTTGCTTGGGGTAGTGGTGGTGAACATTTACGCTGACACTGTGGGACCGGCCTATGACTTCAGTAACCTCTACCCAAAGAAACTAAGTTGGTTCGCCGGGGTGGTGATTGTGGTACTTATTGCCGCCGCCCTACAGTCCTGGACCTACTACTTCAACGCCTTCAGCTACGTGGAGAACTGGCTACTCACCTACGGTGCGTTGCTGGGGGGAGTGGAAGGGATCATAGTGTTCGACTATGCCTTACTGAGGAGGTTTAAGTTCGAGTTGTACGACGTTTTCTACTCCAAGGGAAGGTTCAGGTATTTCAAGGGCGTGAATCCCGCTGCAATAATTGCCTTCGCTATAACCATGATCCTGGTATTCCCTCCCAATTCATATCTTCCAACCTCCCTGAGTTCACTTTATCCTGGGCAAGGTTGGGTGTTCCAGGATTCCTGGATTTCAGCAATACTGATCTCAGGTTTGCTCTACACTGTTCTCATGGTTACTTGGATAATACCGAAGTACCAACCATGGCTCAAGGGAAACTTGTTAAAGGGTTATGTGGCCAAGGATACAGAGGAAATATTCAAGGGAGAGAAGGTGAGAAGTTAACTTCCTTCCCCGAGGAGAGGCGATATTTTTCAGGCTCTCCCACACTCACAACTTTTCCCCCCTTCATCACCAACAACCTGGTGGGTTGATCCCGCACCACCTCCAAGGGGTGGGTGGCATCCAACAAAACCAGGTCCGCCACCGCTCCTTCCATTATTCCATACTCGCGGAGGCCGAAGGTCTTGGCCGCGTTATAGGTGACGAGATCCAGTGACCTGACCACCTCCCCATAGGAGGTCAGATGTGCCGCATGAACTGCCAAATACAAAGACTGGAGTATGTCCCCTCTACCCAGAGGATACCAAGGATCCATGAGGCAGTCGTTACCCAGAGAGACGTTCACTCCGCCGGCCAACAGTTCCTTAATCCTGGCTAGGCCGCGCCTTTTTGGGTAAGTGTCATATCTGCCCTGTAGGTGAAGGTTAACTGCTGGATTCACTACAACGTTAACCCCTGCCCTTTTAAGGAGCCTCATTAGCCTATCAGCGTAGGCACCGTTGTAGGAGTGCATTGCGGTCACGTGTCCTGCCGCCACTCTACCTGCCATTCCCCTCTTGTATGTCTCAGAGGCCACGACCTCTAGGAACCTTGAACCCTCATCGTCCGTTTCATCCACGTGGCCGTCCACTCCCCTTCCATATTTCTGAGCCAGATCAAATGCCAAGGAGATAGACTTTACACCGTCCTCCCTTGTCATTTCGTTGTGAGGGATCATTCCCACGTTGTCGGCGCCCATTTCCATCGCCTTCTCAAGGAGTTCAAGATTCCCATTATCCGTCAATATCCCATCTTGCGGAAAGGCGGTCACTTGAATGTTCACCAGGTCCCTCATCTCCTCCCTGAGCTCCAGGAGCCCCCTAAGCCCCTCTAACCTCGATTCAGTGACGTCTGCGTGAGTCCTGATCATGGTTACGCCCTGAACCACCATCCACTCCACCGCCCTCCTAGCCCTAGCCTTGACCTCATCTTTGCTAAGGGACTTCTTATACTCACCCCAGATCTCAATGCCCTCCAATAGGGTCCCGCTCTGGTTGAACCTTGGTCTTCCCAAGGTCATGGCTGAATCCAAATGAACGTGCATGTCTCCCATGCCTGGTATTAACAGCCTCCCGAGGGCGTCGTAACTATTATCCGCCTTGAGGTCCTTCCCTATTTTCGAGATCCTCCCCTTGGTAATGAGTAGATCATAAAGTCCCTCCCTCTCCAGGAGCCTGCAGTTCCTCAACACTAAGTCCATGGGGGTGGTTCTATTCGGTGATAAAAAACTCAATCACTCAAGTTAGATTCACTCCCTCACCTTGATCAAAGCCTCCTCGACCGAGTCCACAATGGCCTTGTAGCCAGTGCATCTGCAGAGAGTCCCCTTCAACTCCTCCCTTATCTCCTCGCGACTTAACTTCCTCCCCAACAGGGTGTAGGTCCTTAGGATGAACGCCGGCGTACAGAAGCCGCATTGGAAGCCATGTTTCTCTACGAAACTCTCCCTCACCGTCTCAATTCTTTCGTCTTTGATCCCCTCCAAAGTGGTGACTGTAGAGTCTTGAACTTCAGGAGTTAGGACAAGGCAGGACTTCAGCGGCTCCCCATCAACCAAGACAACGCAGAGTCCACACACTCCCTGTGTGCAGGCGCCCTTGGGGCTCGTTATCTCGAACCTATCCCTGATGGTCTCCAACAGAGTCTCGCTTGGGTGAACATCAGCCTCCACGTCCCTCCCGTTGAGCCTGAATTTGATCTTCATCTTCCCATCCCCTCCAATAGTCTGGCAGTAAGAACAGAGGCCAGGTGCAATCTATACTCCGCACTTGACCTCAGGTCATCCAAGACCTGTGTTGACAGGTCCTGTAAGATGTTTCTCACCTCCCTGTAGCCACCCCTGAAGTCGGACGGCATAGTCCCCAGATCAAGGAGATTGGGCATGGCTGTGAGGCCCGTGTAAGCGACCCTCACCTTTCCCTTTTTATTTCTAAGGACGCCAACGTTAATAATAGGAAGCTGACTGTCGGTCCTGAACTCCGTGAAACCCCATTCTCCCTCCACCCTTCTGAAGGTAAGCGACGTAACTAGCTCATCGGGCCTCTGGGCCGTCTCGAGGGGACCCACGAAGAAGTCCTTGGCACTTATCTCCCTAGGCCCGCTGGGTCCCACCACCTTGGCCTTGCCATCCATGAGGAGGAACGCTGGGACCATGGATGAATAGGGTACTGCGTTGACTACATTTCCCACAACTGTGGCCTTGTTCCTCACCAGGGGATCAGCGACGTGGGAGGCCGAGGCAGCCACCAACGGGAATTCCTTCCTCACCCTCTCGTTCCTAGCAACCGCTGATAGGGTGACGTTGGCCTCCACTTCCAGCTCATCACTAACCTTGATCTCCCTCAGGCCTATCCTCCTTATCGACACAACAACCTCAGGTCGTAAAATATGCATATAGGACATGAGCAAGACCCTAGTAGCTCCCGCGGCAATGACGACGTTCCCTCCGGCCAACTCACTTATCGCTTCCTTTAGATCTGTGGGGAGCTCTAGCTTGAAGTTGGGGAGCAAGCTCACACCTCCAAGAGCTCAGGCCTTTGGGCCCTTATTTCTCTCCATAACCTCTCCGGTGTGATCGGAAGGTCCCTGACAGAAACCCCAATTGCATCATAAATGGCGTTGCCTATGGCGGCGGGAATTCCGAGGAGAGCGTTCTCCCCTATTCCCCTGGCACCCCTGGGCCCTTTGGGGTCTGGGTTCTCCAGGAAGACTCCAATCAAGTTATCGTTCACATCCCCTATCTCCGCCACCTTGTAGTCAACCAGGTTTGGGTTCAGGATCGCTCCACCTTCGTCGAACTTAATGGACTCGTTGAGTGCCAAGCTTATGGCCATGACCGCTCCTCCTACCAACTGATCCATGGCGAGACCCCTGTTCACAACCCTGCCCAGGTCGAAGACCCCCACATATTTGTTGACCTTCACCACCCCAGTGAGCACGTCCACCTCCA
Organism: Methanobacteriota archaeon; assembly: GCA_017857195.1. GTDB lineage: Archaea > Thermoproteota > Thermoprotei_A > Sulfolobales > Sulfolobaceae > Sulfodiicoccus. Next base: position 13,925 of record JAFMDM010000005.1, on the reverse strand, counting down.
CTTCCACCGACTGAGCGCCGAACGTTATTACAGGAAATGGATTTCCCTGACCTTGAGAGTCCAGGTAAGTTAAGTCCGGTACCACGAAGGATCCCCTTCCCACCACGGGGGAGCCGATTACGTTCCCGTTAGCTGTGACGTACCCCATGACAACGTCCTTGAGGTCCAGGGCCCTGGAGCCTCCCTTTACGAAGACCTTTCCTCCACCTATGGAGATCTCCTCCTCCTCCACATTGAAGACCTTGGACGCGATCCTCCTTATTTGAGACTTAGCGTCATCAACTGCTGCCAACACAGCATTTCCGTCGTAGAAGAGGCTCCTACTACCCACTGTCTGCCAGGTGTAGGCGGATCTGCTTGTATCCTTGACCAAGTCAACCCGCACCTTGTTGGGTTGAATGCCGAACTCCTCCGCCACAAGCTGCACAATGGAGGTCATGGTCCCCTGTCCTATTTCCGTGGTTCCCACGCTCACATCCAACGTTCCGTCCTCGTTGAACTTGAGATAGGCCTGGGCGCTATTATAGGGGGGAACGGAGGGTCCCTTCATTGCCAGGGCCACACCGCGACCTACATAGGTGGGATGAGAGGAACTTTTACGTGAACCCCATCCTACCATGTCCGCAGCCACCTGCAGACATTTAGCTAGGTCACCGCTTCCCTCAGTTATCCTTTGTCCCGTTGACGTGGTGGAGCCTGGCCTTAACCTGTTCATTAACCTAAACTGAACAGGATCTACACCCAACTTCCTCGAGGCGGTCTCTAGCAGCCTCTCAACCACCCAGTGAGCCTCAAGAATGCCGAATCCCCTAAAGGCAGTGGCGAAAGGCTTGTTGGTATAAACGGTAGTTGAGTCTATCCATACGTTTGGCACATCGTAGGGCCCAGCACCTATGTAGCCCATTGTCTTTCCCACATTGACCGCATAGTCTGCGTAAGCTCCCGCGTCAACAAGATAGTTAACCATTAGCGCCAATATCTTCCCCTCCTTAGATAGACCCACCTTGCCCTCGGCCGAAACTCCAACTTTGCTTGGGGCAACGTAGAAGTTGTCCTCCCTTGAGAGGGTCAACTTAACGGGCCTTCCCCCAACTGCCTTGGATAGTAGGGCCACCAGTAGCTCCAAATGTAGTCCAGCCTTCCCTCCGAATCCTCCTCCTACGTAAGGCACATGTACAACGATTCTACTCTCTGAGAGTTCAAGGGCCTTGGAGAGGAGGTTCCTCACGGCGAATGGAGACTGGGCGCTGGTCCAGAGCTCCAATGTGCCGTCGGGGTTCCACCACGCGATCACGGACATGGGCTCCATATAGGCGTGACTGATCATTGCCTCGGTGTAGGTGTCCTCCACCACCAAATCACTCCTCTGGAGGATCGACTGGGCATCTCCCTTTCTCAAACGAAAGACGTTGGCAACGTTTGAGTTGGGAAGGGGCTTTATTTCCTGGTATCTGTGGTACTCCTGAAGCTTCTCGTGAACCAGCGGCGCACCCTCTCTCAGGGCCTCCCTTGGATCTACAACAGCTGAAAGTTCATGGTAATCAACCTCAACCATTTCCGCGGCCTCCCTGGCACTCCTGAGGTCCCTGGCCAACACGGCCGCCACAGGCTCCCCCAAATATCTAACTTTCTCCGCCGCCATGGGAGTTCTATCCTGAATGTAGATTCCTGCTCTCACATGGGAGAGCTGAGACCCTGTTATTACCGCCTCCACTCCTTCTCTGGCTAAGGCTCTGGACGGATCCACTTTCTTAATTATTCCATGGGGGACCGTGCTCTTCACAAGGGCAGCGTATAACATACCCGGAAACTTCAAGTCATAAACGTAGAGGGCCCTTCCGGTGACCTTATCGAGAGCGTCGACTCTCTCTATATCCGTCATAGTAAATATAGGTTGGCAATTTATATTTAGGCTTTTCGTAGGGGAAACACCCTTGAGGACAGTGTATTAGGCGGTAAACTACACCGCTCTCATTGGGCATCCTTTCATATCTCCGACTCACCCGTTCTCAGAAAGGGATACATAACGGAGCTCAATGGCCTCTATGAACCGGCCCAGTCCTGATTTCTTCAAGATAGAATATGAAATTTACATATTCTCCATTGTGTTAGGTAATAACACTGAGTTTGTGGAGATCAGGGGCCAGGGTAGTAAAAGCTCTGGGTGGTCACTTGTCCCAGGAAGTCAACTGCCACGACCGTATACCAACCTCCCTGGAAACTGAGGCTTTGAAATCCATAGTAACCTAAATGAAACATCTCTACATCATAGATTGAGCTAGTTCTAAAGTTTAGGTAACCCTCACCAACCGTTCCGTTTATCTGGTTCAGGTGAGGATAGATGTAAGCTTCCCCCTCAGTACCGTGAAGGAGGATCACCTTGCTCACGTTCACATAGATTGCGGGACACATAACCTCTGTAGGGTTGTAGGTGAAGAGCCCCTTACCCTGGGTGTAATTGGCGGAAGTATATATGCCATTCATGATATACACCTTCACTGGATACCAAGGTTTCAAGTTGCACTCCCCACTAATTGATGGACCCGCAGGAAAAGTGACGTTAACCGTCTGCTCATGATCCTTATAGATTAAGGTGAACTCCCTACTGTAGGGTTGAGAGGGGTTAATGACTGAACTCTGACTTCCGGTGATTATAGTTATGTTTCCCCCTAGGTTAAGGAGCGTAACGTTCACAAGAACGCTTGAGGATGAGGCGTTCACAGACAGGATGAGCCTTGTGAGATCAACCACTGAGGATTGATTGTTGGCTGAGGGCTGGTTATGAAAGTATGGATACTCCCCTAAACTTACCAGGCTCATGATTAAGACTCCCACCAAGAGGAACACATGAAGGGGTTTCACAAAATTTACAACTTCATAAGGAATAAAAGCTTTCTCCAAATACGAGATGATTCTAAAGATCCTTTCGTTCCATAATGATGAGACCTCCCACAATGTCCGTACTAAGCTACGAAATTTTCTTCTCATTAGTGAGAATTGTCCATAAAGTATGAATGATGCCTCGCCATGAGAGAGAGTGCCCTAACCCATGATTCGCAGTTTAATGTTGACACTATCAGATGTCCCTAGAGATCCTCATATATTTCGCAAAATATTAGCTAATATAAAAATATAAATAATAAATAAAATATTAACTTTAGTCTAACTGTCCTTCCTTTGTGCAAATATTTCCTCTATCTCCTTGTCAGTATAGCCCTTGAGAAGACCTCCCTTAAGCCAAGGTTGATACTTAGGTATCACCCAATATCTCATGAGGAGGATGTAAATTATGCCGGTGATGAGAAACGCTGAGATCCAGGAGTTGGCATACAGCACTTGAGTGATGGGGTTTACTACCCACCCCCAGTAGGCCAAGTAAGTTACCACGGTACCAATTGCGAAGCTCACAATGGCGGCAGGGTTAATGCCGTGCCAGTATCTGAACCTTCCGTGGCTCATATATACGTCGGTTGGCTCGAACTTGAATCTCCTGACTACTGCGTAGTCGAACACTATTACCCCCTCCACTGCTCCAAGGAGTGCTCCGTACGCCAGAAGCCAGTTGTAGATGTATGAGTAAGCCCCACCGGCGTAGAAGGTCCAGGCACCAAGGGCCATGCTAATTAGGACTCCTATTACTATTCCCCTGAACCAGCTGAGGTACTTGGAATATGTGTTAGCTATGTCGTACCCTGGGGCAACGCTGTTTGCAAATACGTTGACCACGAAGGTTGCCAACATGAAGACGAAGAGGACGAAGTAGGCTGCGGCCTTGGGCAGGATGGCTGCCGCCAAGATCACTGGGTCAGCAATCCCTGCGCCGTGATTTAATCCTAACACCATTGTTGCCCCTGTGGCCATTATACCCAGAGCACCAACGGCGGCCATCATGAGGGGCATGGGTATTTGACCTGTGGTCTGGGCGAACTGTGACTTGGCGAACCTGGTGAAGTCGGGCATCGACAACGCCATGGTTGCCCAATAGGCCACGTTGGCGTTAAGGAATCCAAGTACTGCGAGCCAGAATGCAAATCCAGTTACCTTGTCTGGAATCTGGGTTATGGGGGCGAAATTCCAGTGTGCCGTATTCATGGTATAGAAGAAGAGAAGCAGGAACCCGACCAGCACTATTGGTGCGGCCGCCCTGGCGAGCCACTTTAGCGCCGGCTGTCCCTTGAAGGGTGGAGAGACGTAGAAGAGCAGCAGCTGAGCCAGAACCACCACTATGAAGGTAGGCCAAAATATCTGGGGATAGGCTACGGAGAGCGTATACGTGGAACCGCTCAACAGTTTAGGTATTTGGCCTATACTTAACAGATACATGGCCACTGCGGCCTCAGTTATGATATAGGACTCTATCCCCCACCAACCCATGGAGATCACAGCCCTTATCCAGGAGGGGATCTGGGCGCCGTAGATTCCCCATCTGGTCCTCGTCAATTGAGGCTCTGACATACCGTATTTGGCACCTCCGTGAGATTGAATGAGCATAGGGACCAGGACTATGAGGTTCCCAAGGAACATGAGAAGAATTGACTGCCACCAATTGAGACCGAAGTCGAGGCCAACTCCGCTAAGCGTCCACGTGGGGACTATGGTCACCATTCCGAACCAAATTGCCAGGTAGGTCCATGGCCCCCATTTCCTTATGGTGATTGGAGTAGGATGAAAGTCCTTGTTCCAAAGATAAGGCTCGTTAGTATATTCCTTGCGTAGCTCCACCTGACCTCTTCCTCTATCATAGTGGACGGTGTCCACTCTCTCATTATATTCTGCCTTTTCTTTTTCTGCCATGTGCATCATAATCAAAATGAAACTATAATTTATATTTTTCGACCGAGTGTTTCTGAATCCATCGACCACGTGATTTCAAACGACACCGCATTGCTCTTGCCTCAAGGCCGTGCTTCATCGCATCTAATTAGAAGGCAAGTGGCCGAGATCTCTGATCTGAGTTAACAAACTAGAAGGATGAGCCACATCCAGAAAAGTCGACCCACCGCTTTTTATATATGAGAATATTACATCAATAACTATGCCTGAAGGCTGGTTAGAAGAATGGGAAAAATATACAAAAAGTAAGCCCGTGTTCGACTTATCCAAGACGGCCAGATGGTCGCAAGTCAAGGTGTATGATCTTTCCCAACCCCTAAGTAATTTGACTCCCCCATTCCCCACTTACCCGCCCTTTGAATTCAAATGGATAAAGACAATGACGGAAAATAACGTTCAAGCTCAATATATAATGACTCCACTTCACATAGGGACACATATGGACGGTCCACTACACTTCGTTCCCAGTGGGCCCGACATAGGCTCAGTGCCAATAGAGCATTGGGTGGGCGAGGGAGTAATAGTGGACTTAAGCGAGGAGGTAGGGGATCTAGGAATATACACAAGTGAAATGGTCCAGAAGAAGGTTAAGGAACACAACCTCGAGCTTAAGGCTGGTGACATCCTGATCATACATACGGGTTACCACAGGTACGCATGGTATCAAAAGGAGGCAGACACGGTGAGGTATATGTTGAAGCATCCTGGACCTACAGTGGAGTTCGCCAAATGGGTGATGAAGTCTAAGTTCAAGTGGTTGGCCGTTGACGCCACGTCCCAGGACCATCCGTTGAACACTGTGATAAGGAAGGTCAGGCCTGATATAGTGGAGGAGTTCGAGAAGCTACATGGAAAGAAAATAGATCAGTTAATGCCATGGCCTGAGAACTACCAAGTAATGCACATACTTCCTTTCAGACATGGAATAGTGCATGTGGAGAACGCTGGCGGAGAGATCTCTGAGGTAAAGAACAGGAGATGCCTCATAGTGGGGGCGCCCTTCAAGTTCTTGGGAGGAGAATCGGCTTTCGTTAGGCTCTTAGCAATATGTGGAGAGTAGTTTTTAGGAAAAATGGGTTAAGGTCAACGAAGAAGGGCTTCCAACGTCCTAGCTAGGGTCAACAGTTGGGAATCCTGCCAAGGCCTCCCAACCAACTGAAGTCCGACGGGGAGACCTTGAACCTCACCTGAGGGTAGCGTGATCGCCGGAGCTCCAAGGTAGTTCACAAAGCTAACATACTTCGTGGCCACTGATCTGAACTGGAGCTCTCTGTCCCTAACTTCATCAATTTTAGGTGCGGTGGTTGGAACAGTGGGAGTTAAAAGCCCATCCCTATCCCTTAAGGCCCTTAGGTACTGGTCGGTTATCTCTCTCCTCTTCCTCAAGGAATCTATGTAATCCACAGCCTCTATCCTGGATCCCTGCTTGAGCAGCTCAGCGACGTCAGGGGAGTAGAGGTGGGAACTGGTTTCAAGATATTCCCTATGTACGGAGGCGGCCTCGGCCAGCCTTATGACCCGTTGAAGAGACCCCCAGCCCTCCAGATCCAATTTGACGGGTGCCAAATCTATCCCCTCTGATCTAAGGGAGTCCAGGGACTTGTTGTAGAACTCCAAGTCCTCCTCAAGGTAGGCCAGAGATATCCTGGCGGGATCCTTTCCTGAAATGATCGACGGTAAATCAATGCTGCCCGAACTCCCCTCGAGGACGTTAGTAACGTAAGCTGCGTCCGAAACAGTCCTGGCCAGAACGCCGACGTGATCAAGGCTCCACGCCAAGGGGAACACACCCTCTCTGCTTACCATATCATAGGTCGGCTTATACCCCACAATTCCACATAGCGCTGCCGGTATTCTGACGGAACCGGAGGTGTCAGTTCCCAAGGAGGCCAGGGCCGAACCCAAGGCCACGGAAGCCGCGGAACCACCGCTGGATCCTCCTGTGATCCTTGACTTATCGTGCGGATTTCTGGCAGGGCCGACCAAGGAGCTTAGGTTTGTGACCCCAGAGGCGAACTCATGCAGGTTGGTCTTACCTATCACCACAGCCCCGGCCTCCCTTAGCGAACTCACTACCCTTGCGTCCCTGTCGGGAATGTAGTGTTCAAATAACCTAGAGCCCATGGTCGTTCTCATCCCCTTGGTGAGGAAGATGTCCTTCACCGAGATCGGAATGCCGCTTAGAGCACCACCTATTCCTGCCCTGAGCTCGGCCTCCACTCTTGAGGCATCCTCCAGCGCGTGAGAGTTGAGCGTAATATAGTCATTGTATTCCCTATTCTCACTTTCCGCATTCTTCATGGCCTTGGAGATCTCCTCTATTGGAGACGTGGATTGTCTGGAGATCTCTTCACGCTTAAGGAGGAGGAGAGGCCTGGGCTTGAGAGTCTCCAGTTCGGCTGGAAGCTTCATTGGATTACCTCAGTTCCCTCTTCCCTTGAAAGGATTTCCCTGATTCTACCAAGCTTGCCTATATAAGCCTCCTTTCCTCCATTCTTGATAAACCTGGCTGCAGCCAACACCTTAGGACCCATGGAGCCCTCGCCGAACTGTCCCATGGCATAGAGTTTCATGGCCTCTTCAACTTTAAGTTGGCTCAAAGGCCTCTGCTGTGCGGTGCCATAGTTGAGGTAGACGAAATCGGTGTCTGTGAGGATGATAAGTCTGTCTGCGCCCAAATCGTTCGCTAGAACCTGACTGGCCAGGTCCTTATCCACAACGGCCTCTACCCTCTCTCCCTCTGCCACAGGTACTCCACCTCCACCACAACATATGACAAGGAATCCCTCCTTGACTAACATATTGATGGCGTCTATTTCCACGATAGATAGTGGCTCAGGGGATGGAACAGCCCTTCTGAGTCTCCCCTTGGAGTCCCTCATCAACTTGGCCCCCACCAATTGGGAAGCACTTAACTGATCCAGAGGTTCTCCAATGGGCTTAAACCAAGTGGAGGAGGGCTTAGTAACGACCCTAGTTATGAGTACCACAACCTTGGTGTTAAGACCTCTTTTCCTGATAAGGGTCTCCAACACATCTGCAAGTGAGGCCCCCATCCATCCTTGAGTGCATGCTACTGCCTCCCACAGGTTGAGGTGATCGCCAGACAGGATAGCGCTCACCTGAGGACCATTGCCATGGGTGACCACCACTCTGCCATGGGTGAGGAGATAGAGCACATCCTCAGCCGCCGCTTGAAGCCTATCCTCCTCAAGCCCTGGGGCACCAGAGGAGAAGGCATTACCTCCCAGCGCCACAACGGTGAACATAGTGTCGGAGAGGTTACTTCCCACTAATAAATTATTAGTTTCCTGAAAAGGGCCGTGTCATTAAAATTTAAATAGTAAGGCATTGTAAAATAGATATGGAATCAAATCCATGGAGGGGAAAATTCCGTGACTGAAGGTATGGAGAAGTCGAAGGGAGAAAGAGAAGAGCAAGTGGTGAATAAACAGGGGTTGGAGGTGATAGGGGTCAACCCCATCCCTGAGAGGGCAAGAAACGTTGGTGCTGGAAAGATATTCAACTTCTGGGCCATGGCTAGCGCGTCGGCCACCACTCCTCTGGCGGGACTACTGCTCTATGGAGTAGGTATAACCAACTTCGTAGTAGTGGTTCTGCTCTCACTACTTATAGGTCTAATACCTGCGGCACTCTTCTCGGAGATGGGCAGACAATTCCCTGTACCAGCCTTGGTGGTTTCCAGAAAGACCTACGGTTACGCAACATCTAACGCCCTGTCTTTCTTTTATACTGTGGTGAACTTGGGTTGGTTTGGAATTAACGATGCCACGGGAGGGCTAATACTGGCGTCCCTCACAAACACCAACCCAGTGATCTGGTATATAGTAATGGGCATCATTCAGGTAGTCCTTGTTCTCTACGGCTTCAAATGGCTGGAGTATTTCTACAGGTACACCGCTCCCCTCTTGGTTGTGTCCTACGCTATACTCACCTATTTCCTTTTCACCTCATATCACGTGGACTGGGGTAAGTTACTTGCTCCCACCGCTGGAGTCAACTGGGGGTTGGATTTAACGCTCATCCTATCCTTTTCAATACTCTCGTGGACGTACAAGATCTCCACAAGTACGAGATTCGCTACTCCCTTTGAGAGAACGAAGGGGGGCTCAAGGATACTTTACGCAATTGCCCCCGGGGTGGGCATAATGGTTCCAGTGCTGTTAATGGGAATAGTTGGATATGCCTCTCAAGCATATGCTGGAAATTGGAACGTAGCAGCAGTGCACTTCCCTCTAGCAAGCAGTGCTTTACTCTTGGTGGCCTTCGTGGCTTCGTTGGGAGCATCGTTGGCGATAATACACACAAACGCCATGAATCTCTATCCTGCCACTGCTGACCTGCTCACAGCACTACAACCATTCTTCAAGAACAAAAATAGAGAACAATGGGCTCAACCAATATCGACCACTGTGTTAGGAGCGTTGGCTGTGGGGTTGGCAATAGCTGGCATTTTGCAGCATGTGGAGAATTTCCTCCTTCTGGTGGCGGACCTAATATTTCCTTACACTTTCGTGGTCATAGTAGACTGGTACGTGAGACTGTGGAGGAAGGTTCCCAGTCAGGAGTTCTATACCATACCCAAGGGACTGTGGAGTAACTTCAATGTCAAGGCAGTGTTCTCCACGGCGGTTGGAATAGCGCTTTCCGCCCTATCGATAGGACCACTTTCCGGCCTCTTCACCTACTTCCCACAACCAGTATTCGCATCTCTAATTGCGGCACTGTTGTACTGGATCCTGATTTCCGTGGGAACAAAGTGACATTGAATTCAGATACGGATCGTCCAATCTTTCATCTCCCACTTACAATCGCTTTTGGGGGCAATAATCTATGGCCACGATCCCCAATCGAAGGAACCAGGACTCCTTGAACTCCTTAACTTTGACGGATGGACACCATGCTAGATTGCCCATGAGTTTCTCTTAGCGTCCTCTGATAAGCTCTTGAAGGGAGTCTCATGTAAGAAAGGCATGTAGCAACCATTTTTTATTTGGTCAATGAATAGTTTTAAGATCGTGAAGGTCTGTTAAAAGCTATAAATTTACTTAGGGGAATAAAGTAATAGATCCTAATCGGTCACACGTTGATTTCAACAAACTAGTACTAACAAACAACTACAGCATCATGATCTTTTTGAGGAAGCATTAACGGGAATTAAATCTCATCTTTTCCTGATTCTGGCTATCAGCCTGTCTAATCCTCCTATTATGGCAGTGAACACTATTAATACTACAACAAATAGAAGGAGTCCCACTGACCTAAAGAAGAGGAGGGTGAGCTGAAGATCGCTCATATAGTCGTAGAACATTACTGGCGACATTATGACCAGAACCAACATGAGACCAAGGGCGGTAGAACGGAATGTAAGTCTCACAACGAGGGACATGGCTAATGATATGACTGCGTCAAGAAAACGATTTGAGGTTAGAAGAAATCGTCTCAAGTCGAGCACTAGATGCTGGAAGCCTTTATAAAATTTTTCCAAGGTTTTAAATTGAACCCTACATCATTGACCTTATCCTGTCCCATAGGGAATCTATGTAGGTTTGAAGTGACTTTAGGTTCTCCTCCGTAATACCCTTGAACCTGCCCTGGATTGATGTGAAATCCGTAAGGGGCCTTCTGGTATTACCCTTAAGACAATGCAGGCTTTCGTTACTGACGGTCAGCTTTCCCTCCTGGAACTCTATGAGGGGCCAGTAACAAGTCTGCACCGCAATCTTAGCCACTTCCGCCGTTTTCGATGGATCGAAGAGCCATCCGTAGGGATCTGGGGTAAGCACCTGAAGGTACCTGAAACCCTTTATCTCCTTGGCCTTCTTCAGTTTGTCCACGTAGTCCATTGGATATCCCACTGACGCAGTGGCGACGTAGGGAACATTATGTGCAATCATGATGAATGGGAGAGCCTTCTTGTTCTCCCTCTTTCCTTCAGGGGTAGTACTGGTCCTTGCACTCACGGGAGTAGAGCCGCTCCTCTGCCCCCCCGAGTTCATGTAGGCCTCATTGTCAACACAGAGATATATCATGTCCTCGTTCCTCTCGGCTGCTCCGCTCATGGAGCCGAACCCTATGTCCGCAGTACCTCCGTCTCCAGCCCACACCACCACCGTGACGTCTCTATTCCTGGCCTTATATGCTCTGGCCATACCTGCTGCCACTGGTGGACCTGAGGCGAAGGCCGTATTTACCACTGGATAGTTGTAGGAGTCCTTAGGACCCATCCCCTGTATGACCGACGAACAACCAGCAACGACCACCATTGCCACGTCCTTACCCAGGGCCATCCCCAGCTGCCGCATTGCCATGTTTTCTGGACAGCCAGGACAGGCTGATGTCCCAGATAGAAGAGAGTTACTCCACTTCCCTCGGAGTCCTAAGCTCAACCCTTCTCACCCTCTCAGGGTAGTACCAGAATCGTCTTTCTGGCTCTGATTTGGAGCCCTCAACGAACTCCATTATCAATCCCTCCAATTCCCCCTTACCTACGGATACACCGCCTATTCCAGTGACGGTGCCCCACAGGGCCTCAACGTCCCCTCTAACGGTGGAGGCGATCTCCAGGTGAAGAGGGCCACCCCTTCCCAACGATGTCGCCCTATCCAGCACAAGCACCTTTCTGCCCCTTAGAGCCTTTCTGATCTCATCCTCAGCCCAAGGCCTCAGGTACCTAATTCTTAACATCCCGACGTTAAGCCCCTTCTCCCTTAGCGAGTCCACCGCCTCCATCAGGTCGCCCGACCATGCCCCCATGGATACCACCACGTATTCGGCATCATCCACCTTGTAGGGAACGTTAAGGGTGGAATAGTCTATCTCGTGGTAAACCTTGGAGTTGTAGTCCCTACCTACTTCCCTTATAACGTCATGGGAGGACTTTATGGCCAGTTCAATGGAGTGCCTCAGTCTCATGTAGTCCTGCGGTTGAAACATATTACCCATACCCACCGGATCCTCGGGGTCAATAACGTATGGTTGGTTACGTAGGGGCAGAAATGAGTCCACCGTGCTCTCATCTGGAACGTTGACTGGAACCTTAGTGTGAGAGAGTATGAAGCCATCCATTCCTACCATCATCGGCAGGAAAACCCTGGAATCCTCACTGATCCTGAAAGACTGAAGGGTCATGTCTAGAGCCTCTTGGGGGTTCATTGCGAAGCCCATTATCCACCCCGCATCACGGAGCTGAGTGAAGTCGGTGTTCTCATTCCATATGTTCCAGGGTGCGCCGACCGCCCTGGTTGCGACTACCATAACTAGAGGCATCCTGGAGCCGGCGACCCACCAGACCATCTCATGCATATACAGGAGGCCCTGACTCGCCGTTGCGGTGAATGCCCTAACTCCAGCTGCGGCTGCGCCGAAGGCCCCAGCCATTGCGGAGTGCTCGCTCTCAACCCTTATGATGTCGGCTGATAATTCACCTTGAGCCTTCATCTCGCTCAGTTTCTCTATTATTGTGGTTTGCGGAGTTATGGGGTAGACCGAGACTACACCCACCCTAGCCAGCTTGACGGCGCTAGCTACAGCCTCGTTCCCTGACATTACTTTCTTCATCTAGTCCACCTCCTTAACCATGGATATCGCCCCCACTGGACATTGATTTGCACACACGCCACACCCCTTACAGTAATCATAGTCCACGTCTGCCTTCTTCCCAGGAGAGAAGAGGATTGTAGACTCGGGGCACCAAAGGTAACAGGCTCCACAGCTGACACACTTGGACTTATCGACCACGGGCTTCACAACCCTCCACTCCCCCGTCTTGCCTCCAGCTCCCCTGTCTGGCTTAGAGACTGGGAAGAACTGATAGTCAAGCAGCGACCCTGACCACCTCCTTGGTTCTGTCGTAGGCTACCCTCATGGCCTTCACGTTGGTTTCAGCTATCTTCTCTGGGAATTCCTCCCTAACAGCGGCCTCAAGTGACTCAAGCCTAACCGTACCTATGGCCTTTACTAGGGCCCCCAGCATTACAACGTTAACCATTGGCCATCCAGACCTAATTAAGCCATGCTCAGAGGCAACTGTCGTGGCGTCAACTACGAAAGTACGCCACGAAAGTTCCACGGGATGGGGGGAGTTGAGAACTACAATCCCATTTTTCTTCAATCCAACTGTGGGATTGTTTACAGACATGAGCGTGGGATCAATTACAACAACTACATCTGGTTCGGTTATGGGGCTTGTAACTCTAATTGGGTGGGGAGATATTCTGCAGTAAGACTCAATCTCCGCACCCCTCCTCTCGGCACCATAAATGGGGAAAGCCGCTGAGTAAAGGTCATCATATGCAGCAGCCTCCCCTAATAGGTTCGCCATGGTTACAACCCCCTGCCCTCCCCTCCCGTGAAACCTGACCTCGAGCAATAAGAACCACCTATCAAATTATCACGTCCACAAGTTATAAAACTTTCTTACACCTTACTTATGGATTGAGTTTCTTGTTTAGATCTAACACTTGGTTGAGTATCATTTGGTAATCCATAGTATGTGACAAACTTAAAGAAGTTCAGCCTGTGAAGCACCTCAGACGCCAGAGAAATAAGGGAGCCGGCTATTGCCAAAGGGAGGAAGAGTATTGATAGCAGATCCACGACCATGGCGAGGGCGCTCAGTAACCTGTAGTTGCCCAACTTCACATAGAGGGTCAACTTCCTCCTTCTGTTGTAGAAGGAATAGAGCTCAGCTGCCAGCACTACGGCAGCCAGAGGAAGAAGAAGCCTACTCCCAGACAGAAAGGCCGCCACGGGTAAAACGGTGGTCACCCCTGTTCCGATGAAGGAGATAGGAGTATCAGCATCATACCAAGATGGCCTGGCCCTCAACATATACACCATTATGCTTGAGGCCACAGACACTGCAGCAAAGATCACAGCAACTGGAAATAAGGTAGGTATAACCAGGGAGATCAATGCCAACAGGATCGTGAGACCGCCACTGCCCACCTCCCTGCTCAACCAGGAGGACTTAAGGTTGAGGAATACCCTGTGGAATCTGTTTGTCATCCTAGCGTGTACCACTGAGGGGAGCAAACCAGCAGCGAAGGTTAAGAGGAGAATAAGGGGGG
>JAFMDM010000062.1 GCA_017857195.1 Methanobacteriota archaeon | reverse complement strand
CCTCTTATTTTCATATTTAACTTCGTAGACGCCCTCCTCTGGTATTGCGGGAGAAATCGGCTCCCGCTCCTCATGCCCTGAGAGTTGACCAGAGGAAGACATCTTAAAGAGAAATAGTTGTTTAAGTTTAAAAAATTTTACCCCGCCCCTAGAAGGGGCGAGGCTTTCAGTCTTTTGTAACGCCCTTTTCCTGGACTTCGGTTGATATGACATCGAGTTGAAAGTCCTCAGGTAACCTATCCCCTCTTTCATGGTGGGGGTCCACCCACCAAATCATCGTAAGGATAATTAGAGGGAAGCAGTCAGCCTTGAGGCCATGGCTATTCCCTCTCCGGCCTCGAAAGCTCTAACATTGGTTTCACTTCTCACAGCCTTTAGAAATGACCCCCTATCCACCAGATCCCTGAAGGCCCCTAGACCATAGAGGAAGCCAATCATAACAACGTTGGCGGCCCTTGGGTTCCCCGCTTCATGGGCCATCTTAGAAGCGTCGACGGTGAATGTCCTATATCCGGCTAAGGTATCACTCACGTCCTTAATACTCAACATTTTTACCTTAGGCACCACCGGTCTAACTACCTCCCTATTAAGAACAATATTTGTCTCTTTATTGCAATAATTAATGTTTCTGAGGGCTTCCATAGCCTCCAATGCCACCAAGTAATTGGCCTCACCTAGAGGGATGAGAGGTGCCATTACATCTCCAATCCTTACATGGACGTTCACCGCTCCTCCCCTCTGTGCTAGACCATGGGTTTCGGCCACCAGGACTCTAGTGTTGGAGAGACTGCACGCTTCAGCTATGATCTTACCCATGGTAATTAGCCCCTGACCTCCCACCCCTGCAAGTAATAGGTTCACCCTAACCAAGCTTCCCTCCACCCCATAGGCTCATCTCCCTCTATGCGGATAGCCTTGAATGGACATACTGGAACACAGGCTCCACAACCTATACACTCGTCCGGATCTATGAGTGCCTTCTTGTCTTCTCTTGGAATAATAGCTGGACATGTGAAGAAGTCGTAACATATGGAGCAGCCCGTACATTTGGTTAATTCCACCAAGGCAACAGGTGGTTTGCCTTCCACGTTATCCATGGCGTCCAAGGCGCACGCCCTTTTAGCCACCACAACGGCAGGTTTGTTGTTGGTCTTCACCCACTTTGCTGCCTCCGTGAAGACCTTGACGGAGTTGGAGGTGTCGAATGGATCTATTACCTTCACATACTCCACTCCCAGCGACCTGGCGACCCCTGCAATGTCTATTTCCTTGGAGGGACTTGGCTGTTGTCCAGTCATTGCAGTGGATCTGTTGTCCAATACCACCACCATGACTGGAAGATTGTTATAAACTGCGTTCGCCAGGGCAGAAAGCCCCGAGTGAAAGAAGGTTGAGTCCCCTATGACAGCCACATCCACCTCTCCAGTTGCCCTATAAACTCCGTTGGCTAAACCTAGGCTAGATCCCATGTCAGTTCCGCTGTCCATCGAATCAAAGGGCGGGAGAACCCCCAAAGTATAGCATCCTATATCGCCAGAAATGAAGGACTTCCCCAGCCCGGCTGAGGTTAGACCCTTCTTCAGATCAATGAACGAAGACCTGTGTGGGCAACCACTACACATAGCTGGAGGCCTTGGAGGGACGGCCACCTCTAAACTTGGGACCTCAGGAACGTCTACGTTGAACACTTTACCTAAGAACCTCCTCGTCCTATCTAGAGTTAACTCTCCCTCTCTACCAAGTAAATCCTTTCCAAAGAACTTAACCCTTACGTCTTCTTCGAACATTATGGATTTCAACTGCATCTCCACCACGGGATCAAGCTCCTCCACCAAGGCCACAACGTCAGCCGACTCCAGGGCCTTAAGTATCAGTCTCCTTGGGATAGGAACAGGGGTTGAGAGCTTGAGTATAGCTGCCCTCAGATGTAAGTCCTCCAAGGCCTCCTTCACATAGGGATATCCAATGCCAGACGCGATGACCAAAGTTCTTCCCTCTCCCTCAATTTCATTGAGCTCCTCCACCATGCTCTTAGCCCTCTCCCACCTCTTGAGCTGCTCCTTTCTATCCCTCCTGGCGTTCTCTGGCGCCAAAACGTACCTGTGTGGGTCCTTCATCAATTTCCCCTTCACCGGTTCCGCGGGAGGGAGGATTTCCACAGGCGCTCTTACATGACTTACCCTAGTGTTAGTCCTGAGCATAACTGGGTGTTTGAGGGAGTCGCTCAGCTGAAAGGACCTAAGGGTAAGAAGGTGAGCACTCTGGGGATCATATGGTTCCACAACTGGTATAAGGTACTGTAATCCAAAGTATCTGTTGTCCTGCTCGTTCTGAGAGGACCACATGGAGGGATCGTCGGCGGAAACAAGGACTAAGGAGCCCTCAACCCCAGTATATGATGAGCTGGAGACTGAATCAGAAGCGACGTTAACTCCAACATGTTTCATGGAGGCCATGGCCCTAGCACCAACCATGGCCGCGCCATATGCCGTTTCGAAGGCAACCTTCTCATTTGAACTCCACTCGGTATAGACCCCTTTTCCATATTTGGCTATGGACTCAAGGATCTCAGTGGATGGCGTACCTGGATAGGCCGCAGCAACGCTTACTCCCGCAGCTAACGCACCTGTAGCTATGGCCTCGTTGCCAAGAACTACCTTAATGGAAGTCTTCATTGAACTCTCAAAACTATTTAAACTTTATAAACGTTAGTTGATGCGGTTATGGTCCTTGCTAAAATCTACCACTGATAGTATTGACAACTTTAGATAGCCACCAAGGGGACCTCCCTGATAGTGGGCTCTCCTTAGCAACTAATGTTATGGGGCCTTGCTTTTAGGAGATCTGGAGCCCAGTAATTTAATATGAAAAGGCGAGATGCCTGGTCATCATTTAAACGGGAGATAAGCTCAGGTGAGAGGGAATGGGTTCCCAGGAAGCTGGATAGGGTTATGAAGGTAATAGAGAGCGATCCCAGTGTAAGTATGGTGAAGTGCGCGGGAATTTTGGAGATCGATGCTGTAAGACTAAATAGAATGATCGTTTCGTTAATGCGTTCCAGAAAAGTTCAGTCTTCGAACTCCGCCGCCAGCATACTCACACCAGGCCAAGGGACGTCATAGGCAAGAACCCTGGCCTTGCCAGTATTGGAGGCGCCAATGGCAGTATATAGTGTCCTCAACATGCCCTCAGGTTGTGCGGCTTTCCATTCTGGAGTGGACTCCAAGGAGAGAATAGACTGCATATCCCCATCCTCCAATAATTTAATGAGAAGACTATCAAATTTAGATCGATGAGGCTTAACGTTGAAGTACATAAGGTCCAATCTATGGGTGGGAGAACCTGTGGCTAACAGTATTGCTCTACGTCCTTCAGATGCCTTGGATATTACCTCACCTAGTTTGATGTGTTCCTCAACAGTTCCAGGTGTTATGGATATTGCTACTGCCCTAATTCCATCAGGGAACATATACATCAGTGGTATCCACGCTCCATGATCCAGTCCCCATGAGGAGTCTTCCTTGACCGGTAACCCACTCTCCTTTGCTAACCTCAATATGGAAGTGGCGAGATCCAGATCGTTTTCAGCGGAGTAGCAGAATCTATAGAGTTCCTGGGGGAAGCCGTAATAATCCTGTATACAATTCAACGATGGCTGGGTCTCAACCAGGTGGAACCCATCCCACGAAACGAAGTGAGGACTAAGTACTATCGCGACCTCCGGCTGCATCTCATTACGTATTCTCTCACCCAATTGTGACAGGAAGTGCTTCCACTTCACATTCTCCACCAGTATGGTGGGAGAGCCGTGAGAGACGAAGAAGCTTCTCATAGATCTGAATTAGTTGCCGTAGAAAATATTGTTTGACCTTTTAGCTTGGACAGCAGACGATGGCTCACGGGCCTCTCGCCCAATTAATGAATCATAAATCGTAGGATGAAAAAAGAGAAAACGGGAATCCGTATACGCTGTAGTTCCCATATCCAGGAATAGAAGCTACCTCGCGTTTAGGAGACCGGCCACCTTCTCTGGTTCGTTTACAGGTAGCCTACAGGTGTTTCCCACACAGACGTAAACCCTAGACCCTGAGCCGTGGGATAGCATGGATCTAATGGTAGGTGGTAATTCGTCCTTTCTATCGTCAGTTACTCTCTCCACGAATTTAAGGGGATAGTAAGATAGAAGGGCAGCCTTGTGCAGAGAATTAGCTTTCCCATCACCTTCATCAATTATCACCACGTGGGCCGCTCCTTTGAGGAGCGAATCGGCGGAGATCGCGACACCCGCGTAAAAGGGAGGATTAGTCAATATCTGGGAGGAAATTACCCTCCCTATGGAGGGATCCATATCAACTTTACCACCTTGCGACAACTTTATCCAGACCCTCAGAGCAATGGAGTTAGGTGACTCATTGGGAGTATCGGCCATGGTTACTTCGTCCGTCCTCTTTGAATCCCTGAATCCTTGGGGAGACTTGAAGGAATATACTCCTTCCCATACATTAAGGGTTGAACTCAGATAGGATGGATTCCCAGTCAGTTCATAGGCAGTCAATAGACATGAAGCACTTGAGGCAAAGTCCTCCAATATACCCTCACCGCCTCCTCCTAGCCTCCTCCCTACCACATTTAGCTTAGACGCCACTTGAAGGGCTTCCTTCTCACCTTTACCCAGAAGGGGGCTGGACAAAAGGAGGGCCTCGGCTACCCTGGAGTTATGATACGTATATACGTTCTCATCCCTGAAAGGTCTTCTCCTCCTCTGATCCCTGTATTGAAGCATTCTTGCCCTAATGGAAGAGAGTTTTCCGCTAGCTTCCTGGACCGAGACACCCATTCTCTTGGCCAATTCAACTGTATCCGCTGCCCTCCTGAGAACCTTTCTGCCCTCAACCTCAGGTGAAGTTTTCAGGGAGAATAGCCACATCGCTACTTCAGCGTCATTACCTAACGCCTCCCTCACTTCCTCTTCAGTCCATGTGTAGTACTTGCCCTCCATTCCCTCACTATCAGCATCAATGCTACTGGCAAAGCCCTCCGCCACTTTTAGGTCCCTAAGTATGAAATCTGAGGTCATCCTGAGGCAGTCCAACATCTCAGGATCCTGGGTCTCTAAATAGGCCGTGAAATAATCCATAAGGAGTTCTCCATTGTCCACTGCCAACTTCTCGAAGTGGGGTACGCTCCACTCCCTATCCACCGCGTACCTATGGAAACCGCCCCCCACCTGATCGAACACTCCTCCAAAGAACATTTTCCTTAGGGTGAAGGTCACTAACTTGCGATAGGCATTGTCCTTGGTTCTGAACCATCGGGCCAAAAGTAGTTGATCAACTGTTGGATGGGGAAACTTCATCCCAGTGCCTAATCCTCCCTCCTCCATATCATAGTTAGAGACAATATAGTTGGTGGCCTGTTCAAGGACCTCCTCTGAGAGGTCTAACTCTTCGGTTTGTTTACTTTCCTCCAGGAACTTGACGACAGTGTTAGCCGCGGTGTTTAGTTTGTCTCTCTCCTCTCTCCATACCCTAATAATTTCCAATAATAATCTCTTGAAGCCGACCTTTCCATACATGTCCTCTGGAGGAAAATAGGTTCCCCCAAAGAACACTTTCCTGTCTGGGGTAAGAAAGGCGGTTAGAGGCCATCCCCCCTCCCCAGTCATTGCCGATACAGCCTTCTGCAGTCTTCGATCAACCTCGGGCATTTCGTCCCTATCCACCTTCACTGGTACGAAGTATTTGTTAAGGATCTCGGCTACCTGAGGATCGGAGTAATTCTGTTCGTCCATAACGTGGCACCAATGGCACCACGCGGCCCCCACATCTACCAAGAGTGGTTTATCCTCTTCCTTAGCCTTCTGGAAGGCCTCATCAGACCATTGGTACCAGTCCACGGGTTGAGAGGCACTTTCCCTGAGGTAAGCGCTAGCTGCGTCCCTTAATCTATTCATACCAAACATTTTCGTTGCTCCCTAAAAAGAAGAGCTTAAGGTGCCCAAAGGGATAGCTGTCTCAACTCCGTGGCCCTGAACACTCTTCCCCTAGTAACAACATATTCCAAGTTCTCTGGTCTGAGGTCCTCTACCTCGTTCACTTCTTTGAAGAGGGCCAGATCTGCGTAGTACCCTGACTCCAGAACACCTGCCTTCAATCCAAGACATTCCGCTGCCGTGGAAGTGATGGATCGTAAGGCACCCTGGAGGCCAAGGAACTTGGAAAGAAGGACGGCCTCCCTATAATTTAACCCGTGCCTCCTGGCTATGGAGCCCACGTAATCGGTGCCGGCAACTATGAGAACCCCGTTGTCTCTGGCGATCTGCACATCTGTCTCCATGTGCCTCTTGATGAGTTCCTCCCTGGCCTTCCTCACCTCATCAGGCATCCTTCTGGTCCTCAATCCTATCTCGTAAGTGGCAAGCGTAGGAACGTAGTATACACCCTTAGTCTTCATCTCCTTAGCCAAGGATTCAGTTAGTCCTAGCCCATGTTCTATGCTGTCAGCACCAGCATCGATTGAGTTCCCGATTGCCTCCTCTCCGTACGCATGCATGGCCACCTTTAGTCCAGCCCTATGGGACTCGTCAACAATAGATCTCAACTCGTCCAGTGTGAACGCTGGCTTGACTTTTCCAGACCCAGAAAAGGCGCCAGAGGCGTAGACCTTTATGACCCCGGCCCCCTGTCTCACACACAATCTCACAGCTCTCCTACACTCCCAAGGGGAATCACAGTAAAACGAATAGGACAGTGACCTTGCCATCTCCAGAGGTAACTCCCGCGGATCATCGTTTCCTCCGGTCTCAGCTAACGAGAAACCTGAGGCAATTATTCTAGGACCTAACGTTCTTCCCTCTTCTATTGCTGTTGCCAGAGCTAGAGCACATTTACTTCCCAAATCCCTTACGGCGGTGAAGCCGGCTGAGAGTAACCTTAGGGCATCTCCGGCACTTCTGGCAGTTGCTAAAGAGTCCGACACCACATTCCACTGCAGGACGTTATCTTCTTCTACCCCAAAGAAGTGGACATGTGCATCAATGAGTCCCGGCAATATAACGTAACTTCCAGGTAGGTGGTCCCCATCTAGGGACTGCCCAACTCTTTCGATCCTGTCACCTCTTATGGCAACCTCCAAATGTTCCACGAAAGACCTACCGTCGAACGCTCTCCCAGATAACACCAAGACCATGGCGATGTAAATAAAATTTCACAATAAAATATTCGTTGGTGATGGTATCGGAAGAGAACGCGAACTAACCTGCCCTCACGACAGGACATCATGTCACGTGGGGATTTCCTGCTTCTTCCACAAACCTCAATCCTTCACCCGTAGAGGAAATTCCACGGAACCGTTCTCTCATGTCCTGTGAAGAGGAGTTACGGAGGGTTTCGCGTCCATAGGCTTGAACTCCTGTCCCATGGGTACGACCCAGCTCTTACAGCTTAGGTCTGTCTCGATTTTTCATATTTAGCTAAAAACTCATGAGAGGATTATCCATCCCTCACTTAAGGAGACTTCCGCCCCTTAACCCTATGCTGAGTTAAAAGTGTTTTACGATTAGTCGTAAAGCTTTATAAGGTATGGGAGGTAGTACCATACCACGGTTCTAGGAAACATGGTTGAAGTAATGCTGCTGGCGGCAGTGGTGGGATTCTCGATATTTTTGACCCTACCCATTCCATTTATGAAGCGAATCGACCAAAGGAAAGCAGAGGTATTAAACGGAGTTGCCATCGGCGTTTTGATATACCTGCTTATGGACATCTTCACCGGAACGTACTCCGTAATAGGGGAGGGAAATGTGGAGCTGCAGGGTATCCTCCTGGTCGGAATAATCGTATCGTATTTAGGGTTCCACTTTCTGTCCACCTCAAGGCCGCGGCCTATTGGGGGAGAGCAGCAGCCCTCTGCGGTCGAGGTTGCCTCACTAATAGCAGTGGGAATAGGGTTGCAGAACCTCACCGAGGGGTTGGCTTTGGGAGGTTCCTTTAAGCTAGGCCTGTCCTCAGTGGTTGTTCCTCTTGTAGTGGGTTCTACAATTCAGAACGTTACTGAAGGGTTCCCAATATCCGCGCCTTTCCTAGCCCTACGAAGCAGACCTTCAGTTAGGACCATAGGAGCACTATATTTGATAGGTGGAGCTCCTACCCTTTTGGGAGCAATCCTATCATATACCCTCGCATCAACTGCCATGGTGGTCCTCTTCAATGCCGTGGCCTTGGGAAGCATTATATACGTTACCATGGAGATGTATAAGGGTAGCGTGAGGAGAGCTCAAAGGACTAACACAATACTCAATCTAATGGCAATGGGAGTGGCTGCTGGATTTGCCCTGGCATTTCTTGTGAACTTGCTACCATGATGTTTATTAAAATATCTCTCCAAGAGTATGTAGAAGGAATCCTAACCCTAGATCAACGTGTGGATGGTGTTTACATTAAGTTACAAATCATGGGGTTAGGGTGTTCTCCTTGAGAATGTTGCGTTATTCATCCTTTATAGATCATTCTAATTGGGTAGAAGAAAATTTCGCGACCTAGTGTCGACATCATGGACACACTGAACAGTTTCTCCTCAAACATCTTGAAGTCCTCATTGTTTTCCGGCTCGTAGAAATCTGTTACTATATTTACCTTCAATAATTCTTATAACTACAAATTTAATAGAAGACTAGGAGATGATATTCTTATGTTTCGTCGAATCCTGTAAAATTGCAAGCGAGCAGAGAGTGTAAACGAGGATAGGTAAATTGACGGACGCCTGTTTGTGGAGATCCGTTAACTCGCCACGGTCTTCATTAACTCATGCAGGTCACATAACGTTTTAGATACAGAGATTAATTTATCCTAACAGGTGACGGCAGTATCAGTAAGCGTAAGTGCCTATGTAAGATCCATAACTCAGTTCTTTGGTTAGACAAACTGTATAAAGTTCGTCTATTATTGGAAAATTAAGATTCTGAAGTTATCGTTTTTAGCTTATATAGGATCTTACTTTCTCTTCCTTAAACCATAAACGTCAAATTAGCTTTCTGGGCCAGAGTTTCCAGTGGTTGAACATGTGCTTGTCCTCAACTACATCATGCACCTGAACCTGGACGCTAGGAGGCTGTCCACGTTGGTGAAAGATACTTATCAGGAGGCAAGCAGCGTCAAATAACAGTTCAAAAGAAGGAGAAGTCCATAAAACCCCTCATATGAAATGGAAATTTGGACTCATAGACGACTATTA